>JAFZIK010000018.1 GCA_017554405.1 Clostridia bacterium
TCTCATTCGTAATATTTCTTTTTCGAATTCTTCAATATGTCGATACTCTCTTGCCATAAAAAATCCCTCCTATGATACTTTCTTTCATTGTATCATAGGAGGTCTCTTTTTTCTATTGTCCGTTTTTACTGGACTTGTTCACTCCCGATGGGGCTTGTTTTTTATACATTTTTTGTTTCCGTTGTTGAACAGAAGCGACAACGCAGTGAGGTGTCCTTTTTTTAGTACATATAATGTGATATGATATTGTCGTACAAAAGCGAAAGGAGCAAAAATATGGCACTTGACACAACCTTACTCGATCTTGATCGAGTTCCCACAATACTGGAAATGCGGGCGTTTTTCAAAAAACACGACTGGTCGGCGGCAAAGATTTCGGATCCGAAGTCAAGAACTACCGAACAACATACGGCAATAAGCCGCATCGGTCGCATTATGGACGCCGCGTTTGAACAGGAAGCTCGCAAGAGAGGGCTCCCCGCCTGGTCGGGATATTTGGATCACACTGTGTATATGAACGGCGAAAAATATCAGGACAATCCGCTGATCGCTTTGCGGGATAGCATTGAAGATTTGGTGTCGGATGCCGTGCGGATGTTGCTTACCGGTCCGGATGAAATCGTGGAAGCCATTTTCAGCCAGTTCAATTTTGACGATCCCGACCTTGATAAAAAAGCGGACGATTTTATGCACACAGCTATCGGTACGATGCTTGACGTGATGGAGTACGATAAGCTGGCCGGCATCGTGCAGAACCTCTCCGCTGCCGAAGATTTCAACCCGTATTTGTATCCGAACTTCCGCGCGCAGGATCACAATAAGAAGTGGTATCACACGGATTCCAACATAAAGGTTGAATACTGCCCCGATCCGGAAACAAAACTTCCTCCCGAGCGAACAGTGGTCGATCCCAAAAAAATCGTCATCTTCAATTTGATGGTCGAGGACTACTGGAACACGCTGGACGATACGGAAAAGAAGATCCACCGCCTCACCGATTACGGCTACACGCAGAAAGAAATTGCAGATAAACTCGGCTATGCCGGCAACAGTGCCGTGTCAAAACGTCTTAAAAAAATGCGCGGGAAGTTCTACGACGCGACGGGAATCTAAAAATTTTTTTAGAATTTTTCAAAAATCAGGAATAATTTATGCTCTCCCACCTCGTTATTATATAGAGGACTTTTTGAAAACAACGATGTGATTTGACAGAAGCAAGTGGAGGGATAGCACATTTTTTCGGTAGCCGCTACCGAAAAAACGTCAATCGAAATCATTCTATATAATTTCGGTAGCCGCTACCGAAATTCATTTGTTATGGAGAAATATTATGATGGAAAAGAAAAAGAGAGGACGACCAAAGGTCGATGCCCACCTGACCGAAACCGTCTATCGGGACAGTCGGCGTCAAGCCGTCAATTGGAAATACGTGTTTGACGGTGTCGGCGTTCTGATGGACGGCGGGGAACAAATCCCGGATAACAAATTGCTTTACAACCTCGGGGAGTCTAAAGAAGAACTTGTAACCCGCAACGGAATTCTGGAGCAAATCGGCCGTATGGATCAACAGGATCACGCTTCTTTTGACGACTGCGTTTATATCGCAAATCTTGCTGTAGCTGCCGTGAAAGCAGGAGCAAAGTCGAGAGAAATTGAAAAAGCGATTCGCGCCATTCGCATGGCGATGAAACAAGCTTCTCCTGACCCGGAGGCAGAGGAAAACCTCTACAAGGTCGGCGTCGCTGTGAAAGCCCTGAAGCGGCTGTCCGAAAATCAGGAGTAACTCTTATGAATTATCTATCTCATATTTAAGAATATTGCGCCCACCTTTTCAAAAATCCGCTTTTCATTTATTAAATAACTGCCCCCATTTTACATGACATATGAGCAGACCGACGAGAAAATCGCCGGTCTTTTCTTATGCAAAAAAACAGAAAACAGAAAGGAGAATCAAAAAATGAAACTGCTTATTTTTGACTCAAGTTGACCCGTTTTAGAAGCCGTCGGAGGTGTACATCCGGCGGCGTCAGCTTCGCAAGCAACGCCTTTGGATGTACACATCCATAAGGCACTTGTCAGGGGCATCCCCTGAAACCCCAAAGAAACAAAAAACGAAGAAAAGAGGAATGAAAAATGGAGAAAAACAAAAGAATCAACTACTGGCTCGGCGCGGACGATATGATCAAACTTGACGGTCAGTCGCAGGCGGCGGAAATGTCTCGTTCCGACTATATCCGCAAACTCATAGCAGAGGCCGAGGTACTGCCCACGCCGCAGGTGGACTATCTCGCATACGCCGACGAGTTTCGTCGGCTCGGTCAGCAGTTCAACGAGTACGTCAAAGAGTTTAACGAAACGGGAAACTTCAATCTTCACGGCGCAGATAAGGTGTGGCTGTTGATCTACGAGACCGCCGAGCGGTTGCGGCTGGAGCTGATGAACAAAACGGTCAAGCTGGAGGTGGAGTCGCACCATGAACCGACGTGATACCCACTATGTCACCGCGCGGCTGACCGAAGCCGAACGCACCGACTACGACGCCAAGCTTGCAAAGACCTATTACACCGGCAAGCTGTTTCTGCGGAAACTTCTCGACGGCGACGACTTACGCGAGAAAGCGCCGAAAGAAGAACGCGAAGTAGATCACCAGCTCTTCCGTATCCAGCAAAACTGCTTTCAGCTATGGGCAGGCAACAAGAGTTCACCGGAGATCTGTCAGCTTTATTACAAGCGTTACCGCTATCTTGAAAAAACTATGGCGGACATCAGGGACATCGTGTATTCCGCTCACCTTTGGGAAAACGACTGATATTACTACTGAACAAAACGGCAAGCTGTTTGCCGGTCATATATTCACAATAGCTCCTCCGAATCAAAAACAGCGAAATATTAAAATGGAGGATAGTACCTTGAAAAAAGAAAAAGTGACCGAAAAGGTCGAGAAAGAAAATGACGTTATTACGAATGACAAAACCGACACCACCGTTCAGAAAGCAAAATCCCTCATCATCAAACTGGAAGATCTTGTCCCGTTCAAGGATCATCCGTACAAGGTAATCGAAAACGAGAGTATGACCGAACTGACCGACAGTATAAAAAAACACGGCATTTTGAACCCACTGCTCGTCCGCCCGCTTGAAGGCGAGGACGGTAAGTATGAGATCATCTCCGGGCACCGCCGCTTCTACGCCGCACAAAAACTCGGGATGAGGAAAGTGCCTTGCACCGTCCACTTCATCGACCGTGACGCCGCGACCGTGATGATGGTTGATTCCAACTGCCAGCGCACAGAGCTGCTGCCGTCTGAAAAGGCGTGGGCGTATAAGATGAAGATGGAGGCGATGAGCAGACAGGGCAAACGGACGGATTTAACTTCGGACCCAGTGGGACCGAAGTCGAAGCGCTCAAATGAAAAACTGGCTGAAAGTGTAAATGAGAGCGTGACACAGATCAAACGCTATATCCGCTTGACCTACCTCGTCCCTGAACTCTTGCAGTATGTTGACGATGGCAAGATTGGTATGCGCCCCGCCGTCGAGATGTCCTATCTCGATGAGGAAGTCCAGCGTGATATTGTTGACCGCATTGACGAAAGCGGCGGCGAGGTGTTCCCGTCCCACGCGCAGACGCGGCGAATCAGGCAACAGGCTGAAAACGGCAAGATCACCTACGACGACATTACCGCGATTATGGACGAGAAAAAACCAAACCAAGCGCCGACCTACAAGGTTTCTGAGAATATGGTATTTGAGATAACGAAACGTCGCTTTACTCCGCAGGAGTTTGATGAGCTTATTAAAAAGGCGCTTGAATGTTACGCGCGCGAACTCAAACGGCAGCGCGACCGCGACGCGAGGTGACGGATATGGGAAACAACTGGATCATCGGACTCGGCGCGGGTGAGCATGAGTATAAGATCGGGGACGTGACGTATATCGTTACGTCCCACTTTGCAAAACCGACCGATACGGAAAAACTGACTATTGCCGATAGAATGAAAAGCTTTGTCGGCGGGGATTTCGCAGATTTGACAGCGGATATGGACGCAGATACAATTGACGGTGAATATGTATGTTCGGCTGCCGGAAAGGAGGACACATGCAGTCGAAAAAAGAAAAACTGAATAAGATCGTAGGAATGACCGCGCTCTACTGCCGCCTATCGCGCGATGACGGCGCGGAAACGGAAAGCAATTCTATTGCCAATCAAAAACGTATGTTGGAGAAAAAGGCAAAGGAATACGGGCTGAAAAACACGCGCTGTTATGTTGACGACGGTTACACCGGCACGAACTTCAACCGTCCCGGCTTTCAGCAGATGCTGGATGATATCGAGGCGGGCTATGTTACGACCGTTATGGTAAAAGATCTCTCACGTCTCGGCAGATACGCACCGACAGTCGGGATGTATATGGACAACTACTTTCCCGAACACGACGTGCGCTTCATCGCCGTAAACGACCTCGTTGACAGCAACGACGGTGAAAACGAGATCGCGCCGTTCAAGAACGTTATGAACGAGATGTACGCACGCGACATCAGCAAGAAGGTACGCTCCGCACACCGTATTCGCGGCAACTGCGGAGAGCCGCTCGGTCAGCCGCCTTACGGGTATATCAAAGACCCGCTGAATAAGAAGAAGTGGATCATTGAACCCGGCGCGGCGGAGATTGTCCGTGAAATATTTAAGATGTGCATTGAGGGTAAGGGCAACGAAACCATTGCCCGTATTCTCTCAGAGCGCAAGATCCTCGCTCCCACGGCATACTGGCTCGACAGAGGTGTCAAGCGCGGCGGAAAGAAAGTTCCGAAAGAACCGTGGAAATGGAAATGCGAGACCGTCAACAAGATCCTGTCCAATCAGGAATATTGCGGCGACGTGATCAATTTCAAGACCTACTCCAAGAACTTCCGCAACAAGAGACGCTTGCCGAACGATCCCGACAACTGGGTGATCTTCAAGGACGTTCACGAGCCAATTATCGAGCGGGCGGTGTTTGAACGGGTGCAGGAAATCAAGTCTAAAACAAAGCGGCGCGCCCCGAAAAACGACGGCGGCGAAAAGCATCTGCTTTCGGATTATCTCTACTGCGGGGATTGCCACAAAAAGCTTTGGTATCACACGAATACGATCAACAAAGAGATCCACTTTTTCTCGTGTTCCAACTATGCCAAGGATTATCGCGGTACTTGCAAAACCCGGCACTATATCCGTGCGGACGCTATCGAGCAGGTTGTAATGTTGGAGATTCGCCGCCTGGCCGAATTCTTACAGGACGATGAGGACGCTTTTATCGAGATCCTGACGGACAAGACCAACGGCGATATCCTTTCTCAGCAGAAATATCTGCAGGAGGAAATCAATCGGGCTGTTTCACGCAATGACAAGGTCTCCGGCTTGTACGAAAAGCTCTACGAGGATCACGCCGAGAACAAGGTTTCGGAAGAGTGGTTCATGCACATGTCGCAGAAGTACGAAACGGAGCGTCTTGAACTGAAAAACAAGATCAGCCGTTTTCGCAAAGAACTTGCCGAAGCCGACGCGCTCAAGATCGGGCAGGAGCAATTCGTAGCGGCGATCCGAAGATTTCTTGAAGTACAGGTGTTGACGCGACCTCTGCTGCAAGAACTGATCGACCACATCGACGTGTTTGAAACGGAAGGCGTAGGCAAAAGCCGAGTGCAGCGCGTAGCGGTGTATTACCGCTTCGTCGGGTATATCGAGATACCCGAACTTCCGAAGCACCGGCACAACGTCAAAGCCGACACCCGTCAAGGCGTATCCGTCGAATACGTCCCGCAGATCGCGGCACAAGCTACGGCTTGACAGCAAAAAGAGCAGGCTCATCCGAACCTGCTCGATACATAGGAAAAGTGCGAGAAAACAAAAGAAAATCGAGTATCTACAACTCAAGTCCGTTATAGATACTCGATATGGCTGGGGTGGCAGGATTCGAACCTACGAATGCAGCAGTCAAAGTGCTGTGTCTTACCGCTTGACGACACCCCAATATTTAATTGTTAAAAAGAATCCTGACCACCCGTGGCAGGATACTCTGCGCTATGGATTTTTCAGAACACTGCGGGTGTTGCCGGAAAAATCGCATTGCTCGAGACTTCGCGGCTCACAAAGCCTGACGCGGCTTTGCGCCCACTTCGACGAACCTACGAATGCAGCAGTCAAAGTGCTGTGTTTAAGTTGGCGGGAGCCGAATTACGTTACGGTTTGGCGCACCGCATTTTTCCTCTTTTCTTGCACTCATTTTCACAAGGCGCCAGCCTTTCTGAAAATTCGTGCTGCGCCCTTTTAAAAAATGCGGTAGCACAAACTCCATCGGACTTAAACGGAGCAAAATTTTTGTTTTGGCAAAGATGAGGAGTGCAGACATACCGACGTATCTCAAACGACGAAGCAAAGCCGAACGGGAATTTTGCCCGTTTAAGCGTAGCGGAATTCGGCTTCCGCCAACTTCTCGCTTGACGACACCCCAAAATATTGAATTGTTTTCTGCCGCCCGCGGCGAAACGCCGCACTTTGCGGCATATGACCGCGGGTGACGAAAAATCCAAACAATATACTAACACATAACGGCAAAAAAATCAATGATGAAATGTGCGCTTTTGGGGGAATAATTCGCCGTTTATATCAGAACCCTACGCGTTCTATACTGCAGCCCTCTTTTTCGAGCAGCGATACGATGCCGTCCTCACCTAAGAAGTGCATTGTGCCTACGGCAAAGAAAACGGTTTTTCCGCTTTCCAGATATTCCTTTGCTTTCTTTGCCATATTCAGATTGCGTGAGCGTAACAATTCATCATTGAAATCATCAACTATGCGTTGCTCCTCCTCGGTGAAATCATAGTATTCATCCGATTCGATGATTTTTTGGGCGTCGCCTATAAGCCAGGCGTTATAAAGCTTATTCAGTTCCTCCTCGGCGTCATCGATGCTTTCGAGGTCCTTTTCTAAAGAAAGCAGAGTATAATCATCGGGCGCGTTTGCAAAAATCTCATATTGAAAAGCGGCGCTTTCGACCTCGAGTATTTCGCGGTTTGCCGAATTTGCATCCTTGATAAGCAGGGTATCCATCGCCTTTTCGGCGGAAAGCTTGCTCTTTGAAATCATCGCCTGATTTAGAAGCAGCGACCAAAAGCCCGGCTTAAAGTTTTCATAAAGCTTATTATACAGTTTTTCTTCCTTAAGAGTATCAACAAGGTTATCGTAAAGCTGCTTCGGGATATGATCGCTTATCGTTGTTCCGTCGTTATAAACGAACAGCGAAAGGTCTTTAGTCTGCGCGCTTATATCCTTAGCGTAGGAAACGGCATCAAACTCCACCGCGAGCGCATCGCACTTTTCAAGGACCGGCTGAAGACGTTCCAAGACCTCTTTACTGCTTTTATTACCAATGTGTATCGTTCCGAAAAGCCACATCTCTCCCCCGTCTTTATCGGTAACGTGCCAAAGCAAGGGGCAATCGTATGCCTTTTTTTGATCCGAAGCGTTATCACCGCAAGACGAGGCGGTGAAAACCAATAATACCGCGATAAAAACCGCCGCCAGACGTTTGATCATTGTCATAAATATGATATCCCCCTTTGCCGATCGCATATAAAGAATTTCAAACACTTTCCCGTAAATGATTTTATCATAAATCTGCGGCGAATGCCGCAATGTGCGAAGCACAGAACGCAAGGCGTTCGATTTATAATTCAACGTTCGCCGAAATATTCTAAATCTTTGCTTTAGTTGCTGTTTCGTGAGGTTATTATACCACCATATAAAATAATGATTCACCGTCAAATCTCGCGCTTGTAAATTGTATACCATGTCCTTACACCCTTTGTATACTATGTTACCCTTGACATGATAATCGCCCCTACGATTTTTAATATGGTATACTGATAAAAACACCGGGAGTTAACGGCTCACAATATATGCAATCACTAAAAAAGCGATAGCAAGTGCAACAACACATGCTATTATTGTTATTATGTCGTTCCTTACTATCTTATCGTCTTTTTCAAATTCCTTTTCGGAAATATCGGGAACACTGTCTGAACGCGCGCCGCCATTGGAAGAATAATCTGTTCTTGCGTTGCCGTTTGATGCGCCGGGAACCGGAGTTGAACGGCGGTAAGCGCCGTCACTTGCCTGTCCGTTAATATCCGCTTCATCGGGATATTCCTTAGCGGCTCTGTAAAGCGCAACGTCAGCCGAGATCTTATTATGCTGAACGATAGAGGCAAGAGAGCCCACAAGCAGAGCGAGAACGTGATACGTAAGGAATTCACCTATTGCAATCAGCGCCCATTTGGTTGCCGAATCTATACAAACCGAAAGCGGGGAGGGTATTTCTACACCCTGCTTACGCAACTCATTTATTGCTTCATCGCCTATATCTTCAACCAGCTTTTTTGCGGTAGAGGTATCGTTTATTGTATAGATAACGCCAAGTAATACTAAAATCAGGAAGACCACAAAGCCGGCGTTTTCAAGCCATTCGCACCATTTCCAGAGATTATTAACCAAAGGGTCGGTGCGGTAACAGCTTTTTAAATCACGCGGTATCCTCTTTTCGGTATTCCCCGAGAACATATTTTTCATTCTTTATCACTCGCTTTATTATTACTTGAATGACTGCCTCACGAAAAGCGAGGCAGTCATTTTTTATAAGTATAATTCAGAAGCTCACCGTTTCGGGAGCCGAGGTAAAGGAGGAAAAGACGGCGGTGGCGTTTTTGAAATAAAACACCTCGGTGTTGCCGTCATCCTCATTATACATCGAGCGAAGCTCGGGGTATGCGTCAAGCATGGATTTTTTTGCCGCTCTTCGGTCATCGCAGACAAGCTCGCCCGAAAGGCGAAGCCACCTGCCATCGGCAAAAGCGCATATCTCCACCTTCGGATTTGCGTGGATCTGGCGCGATACCGGCTTTGATTTACCGGTTTGGATATAGAGCTTACCCTCGAAAATATTGACCGTTCCGAAGGGGCGAACGCGGGGGCGGTCACCGTCCAGCGTAGCGAGATAATAGGTGCCGACCGATTTTAAAAACTCAAAAACCTTTTGCATAATGTCACCTATGCCCATTTATCGGCGGATTTCGGTATACGGATACCGGAGAGGATACCATCGAATTCCCATAAGAACCATTCGCCTGTTGAGGGCTTCTGGCGTAAGGTGATCTGCCTCGGCGAATCGGCGCCCGATGACTTTAAGAAAAGCTTTATATATCCCGCATTTTCGCGGCTGTTCTGATACTCTATTACCGAAACGGTATAGGGCGGCGCCGGGGTATAATCGTTTTCGGGGCTGCTGCCCGCAAAATAGGAGCGGATAACGTAGCTTTTGCCGTCCATAAACCTATCGTTTATAAACTGGATCTCGCGCTGAGATAGCGGCTCGGGGCCCTTAAGGACGTTGAGCATAGCCTTCGAATCCTCGCGGCTTTCCGAATACCTGTTTAACGCGGCGACCGTAAACGCCGCAACGGCGTAAGGATTGCTTAAGGTAAACTCGGGCATAGAGCGCATCTGTTCCGCGGTTTGCGGCAGAGCCGCTAACGGGAACTGCTTTGCCGCGGGAGCGGGCGCGGGAGCAGCCGCGCCGCCGGCCGCCTGACCGGCGGAACCTGTGCTGTTTTTTAAGAAGCTTTCCGCCTGACGTTTAAGATCATCAAAAAATCCCATAGTATTTCTCCGCTTATTACGGCTTTTGTTTGCCGCAGTTCTGGCAGAAGTTACCGGTGTTCTGAGCGCCGCAGGAGCAAACCCAGCCGGTGGCTTTCTGCTTGCCGCAGTTCTGGCAGAAATTGCCGGTGTTCTGCGCGCCGCAGGAGCAGACCCAGCCGCCCTGCGCGGCGTTCTGCGCGTTCTGCGCGTTCTGCTGAGCGCCCATGGCGTAAAGGTTCTGGGTGCCCATACCGCCGGCGGCGTTCATAGCCATACCCATACCCATAAAGCCTGCCATAGCGCCGTTTTCGTTTGCCGCCGCGGCACGCATAGCATCCGCGGTAGCGCCGGTAAGCGTTGCCGCCGCCATGGTGGGATCGCGGAGTATAGCCGCCTGTTGAGCCTTTTTGATAAGCTCCTGATCCTCTTCGGGGAGCGTTACGCTGCCGAGAGCCACGGTAACGACCTCAAGACCGCGAAGCTCGCGCCATTTTGAGGAGAGCGCCTCGTTCATGGCTTCTTCAAGCTCGGTATTGTGGGTCACTATCTCGTTAGGACGCAGTCCCAAAGCAGAAAGCTTACCGAAAGCGGGCTGAAGCGCGCTTACGAACTCGGTTTTAAGCTGGGTATCGATATTCTCCCTTTCGTAATCACTCTCTACGTTGCCGCAAACGTTGGTATAGAAGAGCATAGGATCGGTTATTTTATAGGAATAAACGCCCGAAGCGCGAACCGATACGTCGATATCAAGATTGATGTTTTTATCAACAACTCTGAACGGTATCGGGTTAGGAGTGCCGAACTTGTTATCGATAAGTTCCTTGGTGTTGAAATAATAGACCCTCTGATCCTTGCCGGTATCGCCGCCGTAGGTAAAACGCTTACCTATGGTTTTGAAGGTCTCCTTGATACTTGTTGAAAGCTTGCCGGTGAAAATGCTCGGCTCGCTTGAAGTATCATAGGTGAACTGGCCCGGCTCGGCGCAAAGCTCAACCACCTTGCCCTGCTCAACGATGATCATGCACTGACCGTCCGCCACAACTATGCCGGAGCCGTTAGAGATGATGTTATCGTTGCCCTTTGTGTTGGATGAACGCGAAGTAATGCGTTTCTCGCCCTTTTTAACAAGAACGTTTACCGGCAGTGCGTCACAGTAGAAATATTCTTTCCACTGGTCTGCCAACGTTCCGCCAAGAGCACCTACTGCTGCTTTGATAAGTCCCATAATAATACCTCCAAAAATTTATATCAAATTTAATTTTGAACCGTTTAAAAGCTTCTGCCGCCGGATGAATATCCGCCGCCCGAAGAGCTGCTTGAATACGATGAGCCGCCCGAAGAGCTGTCCGATTTCGGTTTCGGGGTTTTGGTCACCGTGGTGTAGAGGTAATATACCTTTTTATCGCGGAGATTAAAACTGTCCCTGACCAGATATTCGTGCGCATCGACCGGGGCTACTACCTTCATCGCTTTTTTGCAGCTTGAAAGATAGATAAGTCCGGCAATAATGCCGATGATCACGCCCGCGATTATGCCTATCAATAACGGGCCGCTGTCAAACGGCTTTTTATATTTACCCGAAACGATTTTTTCAACGTAGGAAATATGAGTAAGGCAGGCGTCATAATAATTGCCTTTTTTCATATCCGGCTCGATATGATCGTCTATATCGTTAATTACGTCCTCGGTAAACTTTGTATAGATTGAGTTTCTCGTGGTCGTCCGCCAGTATCTGTCGCCCGGTTCAAAGGAAATATAGAACACTATGGCGCTTTGACCGTTGCTGTCATATCCGTAGCTTTTAAGGAAATTAAGGGTAAAGCTTTCAGGTGAAAGACCCTGATTGTCTTTACCGGTCAGTATCACATAATTAACGTCATAATTATCGTTGATCTCTTTAACGCGCTTACGCAGGTCCGCTTCTTCTTCACTGCTCAATACGCCGGCGTTATCTATGACCGTGGGCAGTTTCACGGTCGTGCCTACGGCTGCGGAATCACCGTCTTCCCCGAAGGATTCTCCCTCTACGGCGGCGGTTACGTTTGAAAGATACCGTTTTATTATATCAAAATATCCGGCGTCCGAGTTGAAATCCGAAACAAACTCATCACATATCGCGCTTTGCTCGTCATCATCGATAAGCGTGCTTGCGCTGCCGTAACGGAAAACGTCAAACGAAGGTTGATCACCCAAATAAACCGCTAAGAGTATACCGCTTTTATCAGCGCCGTAGCCGAAACCGTTATGCTCATAAAAATAGTTTGCTCTTTCACTGAAAGTCTCGTCATCATTGAGTATATCGAAAACGTAAACCGGCAGGTCGATTTTAAGCTCCGGTATCAATCCATCGATAATATCGTTAAGCTTTGCGGATTCATCTTCGCTGAAAGTTTCCGTAAAATCGTTAAACCTGTAAACATCATCCCTGTAATCTTCGGCAAACGCCGGAAGCGAAAGGGCGAATATGAAGAGCACCGCAAGAATTATAACGGATAATTTTTTCATAATTCGCACCTCACCTTACAATAAAATAGGCAATGGTGGATACGATCGCCGCCACGGGAGCAAAGAGCATCGCGAAGCGCAGGAAGCATTTCCATTTGCTTATAGGCAGTTCGCCTACGACCTTACCGGTTTGCCCGTTTACGGCAAAACGGTAATTCTTCTCTTTATATTTAAGGTTCAGAAGATATACCGGCAAAAGCACGTATTTGACCGAGGGGTCAACAAGATGATAATTCGTGTTCTTTATCGAGGCGCTGTCAAATTCCGAAGCGCAATCAAGAAATACAGCCCTTGCGCTGGTATCCATACGGGAGGACGCCCTCGGCAGACTTTCATCGGGGTCGTCGTCAAACCTGTCAGCCAGAAAGCCCGAAAGATAAGCCGGGTTAAACTCCTTAAGCCCGGAATAATCGAAGGGCTCGAGCGCATCCATAAGGTCATCGTCCATCTTTTCGCTTCCGTCTACCGGGATACGCGAAAACTCCATCGAGCCGTCAAGCGAAACAAGATAATGCTTGGTTTCGGTATAGTTGTAATCGGAATCGGAATAGTATCGGCGATTTGTAGCGTTTATGTTCGTAGTGCCGTCGATACCCGAATCAAAGAGCCAGAAAGGCACGTAAATACCCTGAATTTTGCCAAGCTCATATTCATTGCCGAAATCGCTCGGCAAAAGCTTTTTACCCTTAAAATGATTTTTGACCGACTCGATAGCCGCCTTTTTATCTACCGAAAACGGGATAACGGCGTTGGGCTTTATCGAACCGGAAAGCTGTTCGCTGATAATTACCTCGTTATCGCAATACGGACAGTGAGTAGCGGCGGTAGTTCCGTCGGTCTCGATAGCGGCGCCGCAGAATTTGCAAACGTAAACCCGGGTGTTTTCGAGTTTTTCGCTGCCCGTTTCAAACTTTTCTTTGTATCCGCCCCAATCAAAGCCCTGTTCGCCCGTGTTTTCCTCGTTGAATTTCTTTACGGCTTCAACTTCAAACTCGTTTGAACAGGCGCCGCATACGAGCTTACCGCTCGTATCGTATGTAAGCGGCGACCCGCAAGCGGGACATTTATACGAAAGTATCTTTTCATCAGCCAAACTATCGCCCCCTAAATATGCCGTAATATATTATTATACTGTCATTATAACACCAAATATTCCATATATCAACAATATATTTGCGGGCAAATATAAAAAATCCGGCGGATCGCGATCCGCCGGACACCGATTTGAAAAACTATAAAACGTAAAACAGCACGCAGATATACTGAAGTATGCTTCCGAGCACAACGAATATATGGAAGACCGAGTGCATATAGCAATGCACCTTTTTGCTTGCGATACCGTAGAGCACCGAGCCGAGAGTATAGGATACGCCGCCTGCAAGCAGCCAGTAAAAGCCCGGCGTTCCTATGGCGCGAAACGCGGTTTTAAAGGGGAACACTATGCACCACCCGAGCACTATATAGCAGATTATCGAAAAAACGGTGTATTTTTTAAGGTCTATGGCGTTAAGGGTTATACCGAGTATCGAAAAACCCCAAACAACGCCGAAAATTATCCAGCCGAGCGGAGGGCTTTCGCGCCTCAGGGCTACAAGGGATATCGGCGTATAGGTGCCGGATATCAGGAAAAATATGGTGCAATGGTCGATTACCTGCATAACCTTTTTTGCCTTTTCGGGCTTAAGCCCGTGATATATGCTCGACATGGTATAAAGCGCCACCATCGAAAAGCCGTAAATAAAGGCGCTGACAATCCGGTAGGCGTCAAAGGCGATAAACGCCTTTATAACGCAGGTAACAAGCGCGATAACGCCGAAGCCGCCGCCCACGATATGCGATACCATATTGAAGATCTCCTCGCCGCGGGTGTAATCGGGAAGTATCCGGTCTTTTAGTTTGATTCTTTTCATTATGCACCTCTGATATTTTATACCGTTATTGTATTACACACATAACGAAAAGTCACCCTACCGGGCGGAAATACATTCTACAGATAATATCCGCTTAATAGAGTGACGGTTTTGATTTCTACTGTCGGTAGAGTTTATTTTTCGAGGAGCATTTTCATCATATCGGGGCCGTGTTCAACAAAAACGCCGGTTGCGGCGGCGGACGCTTCGGTAAAGGTTTCAACGCCGCGTTTATCCGCGCGGCTGTCGTATATCATAAACGGGACCGGCTCGGCGCTGTGGGTCCTTGTGGCTATGGGGGTGGGATGATCGGGCATAACAAGTATGCGGTAATCCTCGCCGCAACCGTTAAGGTAATCGAGCATCGGTGCTAAAACGCGCTTATCTATATACTCGATAGAAAGCACCTTGTTTTCCGGCTCGGCGCGGTGACCGCACTCGTCCGGCGCCTCAAAGTGCATATAAACAAGATCGCAGCCGGACCTGAAAGCGTCTATACCCGCCTTTGCCTTGCCCTCAAAATCGGTATCTATATACCCGGTAGCGCCCTTTACTTCGGGAACAAGCATACCGGCGCATTTGCCTATACCTTTAAGCAGGTCTACCGCGCTTACAACCGCGGCGCTCACGCCGAACTTCCGCTTAAAGTTTTCGATCGAGGGTTTTGTTCCCTCGCCCCAAAGCCATATAGAGTTTGCGGGGCGAAGACCCTTTTTTATCCGCTCGGCGTTGACCGGGTGATCTTTAAGAAGCGCGTAACTTTTTTTCATAAGCCCGATAAGCGGCGCCGCGTTATCGCTTTTGCTCAAATACCCGCCTATCACCCTGCCGCTTATATCGTGCGGCGGGGTCATATTGCCAAGCTCCGTGGTCCCGCCGTCCACCACAAGACAGTGGCGGTAGCTGACCCCGGGATAAAACCGGTATGGCGGCTTACCGAACTCTTTATCAACGGTTTTTATTATCTCTGCCGCCTCGGCGGTAGAAATATCGCCGGCGCAGTAATCTATCATCGTTTTGTTTTCATACGGCTCATCATCCGACAGAGTCACAAGGTTACAGCGAAGCGTTACGTCGGTATCTTTAAGATCGATGCCGATAGAAGCCGCTTCAAGAGGCGAACGCCCGGTATAACATTCAAACGGATCGTAACCCATGACCGAGAGATTGGCAACGTCGCTGCCGGGCTTTAGCCCCTTTGCCACGGTGCGGCACATACCCACCCGCGCGCACTTTGCGAGCGCGTCAATATTGGGCTTATTTGCCGCCTGCATCGGCGTTTTGCCGCCGAGGGCTTCAACGGGCGTATCCGCCATACCGTCACACAAAAGAACAAAATATTTCATAATATCACCTACTAACTTAAATATAATAGCACTTAAACCGCGTTTAGTAAAGCAAAAATAAAAAATATTTAATTTATAGCGTATATGTGTTATAATTTACTCGCAAACTCTTAAAGCGTGGTGAGAAAATGGAGATACTGTCCCCCGCGGGCAACCCCCAATCGCTTTTTGCCGCCGTGCGCACCGGAGCCGACGCGGTATATTTGGGGCTAAAGGATTTCAGCGCCCGCAGAAACGCGGATAACTTTAGTGAAAGCGAATTAAAGGAAGCAATAAGATACTGCCATATACGCGGCGTTAAGGTATACGTTGCGATAAATACCATGATAAAGGAAGCCGAGCTTGCCGCGGCGGTCGACGCGGCGAAGAGTGCCTATAACTTCGGCGCCGACGCGTTTATAGTATCGGATATCGGGCTTATTTCGGTTTTGGGTAAGCTGTTGCCGGGCGCGGCTTTGCACGCCTCCACGCAGATGACGGTGCACTCCCCCGCCGCCTTAAAAGCCCTTAAGGCGCTTGGCATTAAGCGGGTAGTTTTAGCCCGTGAAATGAGCAAAAAGGAAATAGCAGGGTTTGCCCTTGAAGCAAAAAAAGAGGGTATCGAGGTTGAGGTTTTCGTTCACGGAGCGCTTTGCATGAGCGTATCCGGGCAATGCCTTTTATCCTCGGTATTGGGAGGGCGAAGCGGCAACCGCGGCCTTTGCGCGGGACCCTGCCGGCTCGAGTTTTCCGCAGAAGGCACAGGCAGGCACGATCTTAGTCTTAAAGATCTTTCACTGATAGATGAGCTTAACGAACTAAAGAATATGGGCGTTACCTCGGCAAAGATCGAGGGCAGAATGAAGCGCCCGGAATACGTTGCGGCGGCAACCGCCGCCTGCCGCGCCGCGCTTGACGGCAAAAGCGATCCGGCGCTGATAGAAGCGCTCAAAAGCGTTTTTTCGCGCTCCGGTTTTACCGACGGCTACTATAACGGAAAACTTGGCGGCGATATGTTCGGCATACGCACAAAAGAGGACGTTTTAAACGCCGAGGGCGCGTTTTCATATATCCATACACTTTATCGCGCCGAGCGCCAAAGCGTTCCCGTAAATATAAACGCTACCGTAAAGGCGGGCGAAAGCGCGACCCTTTGTTTAAAGGACGATCGCGGCAACAAGGTTACCGTAAAAGGTCCGCTGCCCGAGGCGGCAAAGGTTAAAAGCACTACCGCCGACGACCTTCGCGCCGCGCTTTCAAAGCTTGGCGGGACCCCCTATTTTGCAAATGAAACAGATATCGCGCTTGAAGGCGGCGTTTATATCGGTCTGGCGGCTATAAACGCCATGCGCCGCGAAGCGACCGAAAAACTGGATGCGCTTCGCGCCTATGATAATAACGCCGCCGACGCGGTATATGTGAATAAAAAACCGCAAAAGAGGACGGCAAAAAAACAACCCCGCATATATGCAAGGTTCAGCGGCGAAAGCCGCGTGCCGGATGATCTTAGCGGCATAGACGCCGTTATACTGCCTTTTGAATGTGATTTCAGTTCCCTGCCGAAAGGCGTTTTAAAGATTGCCGACCTGCCGAGGTATATAACCGATGAGGTCGCCGTTACAAAGCGGCTATATGAGCTTAAAAGTGCCGGAGTGAGCGCGGCATACTGCGGCAATCTTGCGGCGGTAACGCTGGCAAAAAACGCCGGCTTTAAGGTTATAGCGGCAAACGGTCTTAACTGCGCGAACAGCGAGAGCATAGATACTATCGCACAGCTCGGCGCGGACGAGATAACGCTGAGCGCGGAGGTAAATCTGCCTAAGGCAAAATATCTTTCCGGCAAAGCGGATACCGGGATTTTCGCCTATGGCAGACTGCCGCTGATGCTTACAAGAAACTGTCCGGTAAGAAACGTTAAAACCTGCGCTAAGTGCAAAGGCACGGGTTCACTTAAGGACCGAAAAGGCGCGCGTTTCCCGGTGGTATGCCGCGGCGGTTACAGCGAGGTGCTTAATTCCACCCCGATCTGTCTTGCCGATAAAAAAGAGGATACCGGATATTTTGATTTTCTGCTTCTTTATTTTACCGATGAAGACAAAAAAACAGCCCGAACGGTGATAGACGGTTACATTTCGGGTCGCGGGGAAATAAAAGATTTTACAAGAGGATTATATTATAAAAACGTTATCTGAAAAAGCAAAACGCCTTGGGCAGTAAGTCCAAGGCGCTGTTTTTTTATTTCTTTACAACAAAGGAAAAATCGATATATCCGCCGGCGGCGCTCATATAAACGCCGCTTATATTATCGAGATAACCCACCGTTGTATCCTCAAACGCGATAGGCAAAAGGTTATAAGCCGATACCGCTCTGCCGAACGCCGAAGCGATATCCCCGCCCGAACCGGCGCCGATACGCATTAAATATTCTTTAAGGGTGGAATCGGCAGTTATAGGGAATATACATACCGAAAGCGAATGATCCGTTATCTCGCTTTCAAGCGATTTATCGGCAGGCTTTATATTTATAAAGGTTCCAAGACTGTTCTGCCAATCGCCCACAATGCTTATTATCGCGGGTTTTATTGATTCGTTGCGGCTGTAAATAAGCGTGGTCTGGGGCAGTTTTTTATTTTTATAGTTTTTCAGTTCCGAGTTTATAAGCGTTTGCGGCGTTACCGAATCGTAAGCCACATTGAAGCCGCCCTCGGGCGCGTTTACACCAAGGCAACCCGGAAAAAACGAATCCGCGGCGCGCATACCCTGCGGCAGTTCTTTGGCATAAATTTCGGGGCGGACGCTCATACAAAGCGCCTGCCTTATCCCCGGGGTGAATTCCCCGCCTAAAGACAGCACCCAGCAGATATTCTCCACCGATACGGTTTTTATGTTTTTACCCGATACGGCACTTAAATACTCGGTGGGTAAAAGGGCGATATCCGATTCGCCGCTCGTAAGTTTTTCGGCAACGGTTTTTTCTTTATCCTTTGATATGAATATCCCGCCGTTTTGCGGCTTAAAATCACCGTTATAGTTTTCGTTTTTATAAAGGCGGATACCGTTATCGGTTTTATTCCACTTTGCAAGCTTATAGGAGCCGTTTGATAAAACGAATTCCTTTTCAAGACCGTATCTGCCGGCGCTGTTACTAAAAAAGCTCTGGTTACACGGCATAGCCACCGGGTAGGAAAGTATACTTAAAAACTCGCTTTCTTCACTTTCAAGCTCTATTTTAAGCGTTTTTGAATCGACCGCCGATACGCCGAGCGTATCGGGAGAGGCGGCGCCGGTGTTTACCGCCTTAGCGCCCTTTATCGAGTATAAAAGCCGCGCAAACGGCGCCTGCGTTTCAGGAAGCAGGGCTCTTTTTAAGCCGAATACAAAATCCGCGGCGGTAACATCTTCACCGCTTTCCCACCTTAAGCCGTCCCTTAATATAAAGGTATAGGTTTTATCGGAATAATTATATTCCTTTGCGGCGGCAAGCACGGTATCGCCGTTTTCGTTTTTGCGGGTAAGACCTTCGTAAATATTGCGGGCGATAAGCAGCTCGCTATCGCTCTTTGCAACCTGCGGATCGAGGGTCTCGGGCATTTCGGGCAGGGCAACGTATATGCGCGCTTCGCTATTGCCTTTTCCGCAGGCGGAAAGGCAAAAAAGCATTACGGCAACCATAAGAGCCGAAAATATCCTTAATAACGAGCGCATAACGATCCCTCAAAGCAATATGAGATTTTGTTTTCTACATTATATAATACTTGTCCTCATTTTTCAACCGCTCTTTTATACGCGGTATTTTAAACATTATTCACCTTTATATTTGCGGCGTGTTGCCATTCCCCCGCGGATATGGCGCTCGGACTTATTCTTTTCAAGCACCGCCTTTACCTGTTTACATAAAACCGGATCGTCGTGGGAAAGACGGTCGGTAACATCCTTATGAACGGTGGATTTGCTTACACCGAAAACCTTAGCCGCGGCGCGGACCGTGGCGCCGGTTTCAATAATATACTCGCCGAGCAGTATCGACCTATGCTCTGAGGGCTCTCTCATATCACCACTCCTAAAAGGACTTGGTAAAGTATATGAGTGAGCTCTTTTGTTTATGCCATACGGTCGGCAAGTTTGTTCGCTTTTTCGGCAAAAAACACAAGCAACCTCCAAAGCGCTTTTGAGTATATGTTTTCAAGAAAACGTATCCGCGCAAGCTCGATAAGCGAGCAGACCGAGAAAACAAGGGCTACCGCGGCTATGGTGTAAGGTATCAAAAGCGCAAAATCGCCGAGGGCTTTAACGCAAAAAGCCTTATCCCAAATAAGCCCGCGCACAAGATCGCTATCGTGAATAAGATATACCCCGAACATTGCAGGCGATAAAAGCGTTATAAGGGCGCCGCTTTTGACCCTCAGCTTTAAAAAGCCCAAAAACACAAAAACCGAAATAAGGAGCACCGGCAGTTTTTTCATACCGAGAAAATAGGTGGCGCAATTTGCAAAAAGAGCGTGGCGCGCACCTAAAACGTCAATAAAAACCACCGATGAAAGCGTAAGGGTAAGCGTTATCGCCGCAAGCGAAAAATACCCTGCAGCCGTATTTGTTTTCTCAGCGCCGTAAAGCCTGATATATCCCGCAAGCGAATAGATAAACACAAACCACAAAAGATCGTTTCCCTCTATTTCGGCGTTTAAAAAGGTAGAGGGCAGGCACCAGCAAAATGCCATTATTAAAAGAAGTATGCGGTAATCCCTTTTTGAAAGCGTTTTAAGCAAAGTATTCATAAACGGCGCAAAGAGGCAGAGCGCTATATAGGCGGAAGCAAACCACCACCCGGCAAAGGTCACAGGAAAAACGGATCTTATAAATCGCGACACGCTGAAGGTCTCTTCCCCCGCGATAACAAACGCAAGGTATAGCGTTACCGAATAAAAAAGCACCGTGAGCCAAAGCTTTACAAGGCGAAGGTTGTTGCGCCTTTTCGCGGTTATGCCGAAATAGCCCGTTATCATAACGAACAGGTTAACGCCGGTCTTGCCGCCGAGTTCAATAAACTGCACCCACAACCTGTTTACCGTGATAATTGAGCTTTCAAATTCTATCCCGCCGTGCACCGAAAAATGATGCGCGATTATCATAACCGTTGCAATTATCCTAAGGAGTTCTATGCTTACTATTCTTTTGCCGTTATACGGATCGGGATTAGTTTTAACGGTGCCGAGCATTTATTCACCTGCCCTGTAATTCATTTAAAAGCAGCGCTATGCTTATCTAAACGGATTTTATTTATATGATGCCCTTTTTTAATAAAAAGACTCATAATTACTCACCTGCCGCGCTAAAGCTTAAAACGTTTAAGATATCACGTTTTCCAACAAGCGGGGGCTTATCCGCTTCCATTGCATAAAAAATGCGGGGTGGTATTTAAAACCTCACCCCGCAGGATCGATATTTTTAATGTTTTTATGCTTTTAAGCGCTATAAATTTTAACCGCCGATCCCATTCAGATACGGAACGACCCAGAATATAATAAGAACCGCCGTTATGATAACGCCCATAGGAATTGACAGAGCGACCAAGAGTTTTGTTTTCTTGATTTCCTTCGGATCCTTTTCTTCCTCGGGGATCACAAATAACGCTTCTCTTTCCTGTTTTTCCTTTTCTGTTACCTTGGTAAATAAAGACCCTATTATCATGGCTATTATTCCCGTTGCTAAACCTACAAAGAAGGGATCAAAGTATATCGGCAGAGTGACCTTGGCAACGGAGACGCCTATCTTCATCACCGCGCTGACTACAAACCCAACGAGCATTCCACAAAAGGCGCCCACTTTTGTTACTCTCTTGCTCCATATACTTGCGAGTGCGACCGGCAGCCATGAGCATGCTACGATCGTAGCGCCAAGATATGTGATCCAGAATATCTGCGGGGGTTGGAAAATGCAAAGCAGGCAGATTACTACCGCCACGCAAAGGACGGCTATACGTCCGTATAACACCTTTCGGCGCTCGTTTTTTACGGTTATAATATCATTCATTATATTTGAGCTGATGAGCGATAAAAACGTTGTTGCAGAAGATATACCTGACGCCAGAACACCGGACAAAACGACTATTCCGAGTATAGTTGGCATCAAATTCATAGACGCCCATATCAACGCCTGGGAAGGCGCCTCCATTCCGGGATTAAGCTTCTGCGTGAAAACACCCGCCATACACATCAAAAATTCTATTATAAACACAGCCGCCGAGGCTACGATGCTTGAACGGACGACCGCGTGTTCATTCTTCGCCATAAGATATCTGCTTGACTGCCAAGGCGCGACGGCAAGCACCGCCATCCAGGCAATTCCGTATCCCGCCGCCCAAATAATATTTTCTTTCGCAGTAGGATAAAAATATGCCGGATTTCCGCCGGCGGATAAAATACCGGGGATCTCTTTATAATTCGCAAGTTCGCTGACTGTGCTTGACCATCCGCCCGCCTTTGATGCAATGATCCCAGCGCCGACGATGGTTGCGATCGAGAAAACGGCGAACATTATGGTATCGGTTATCAAAACGCCCTTGGCTCCGGAAAGCACTGTTATCAAGGTAAAAGCCACGACCGATAATATAATGCAAACATTATATCCCAAGCCGGTCACAACCGACATAAGCGTAGCTATTCCCTGCACGCACGACAAACTGTATACGAGCATAATGAACGTGCCGGTCACGGTTGCAAGCATTTTCATAGCTTTAGAATCAAACCGTTTTCCAAAGAACTGCGGAATTGTAAGCGCCTGGCTTCTGCGGAGGTAACGCCCGAAAAAAACCGAGCCGAAAATGTAACCTACCGACAACACGCCTACCGCAACCATAAGAGGTCCGAAAAAACCGCTGTAGGCTTCGCCAACGTCACCCATAAACAATCCGACACCGATAAACGAAGCCACAAGCGAGCCCGTAATCAGAAAAGCAGGGGCATTTCTGCCTGCTACATAGAAATCGTTTGCGTTCTTTACCTTGCTTGTTATGAGCGCTCCAACGCCTACGTAAAGCACCATAGTAAGTATCATACCTATAAGATAAATGTTCATTTTTTTCAATCTCCTTCTTTTTTTGAACAACCTGCCATAAAAATAAGACTACTCCCTGAAATCTTTAAAAACTTTTACCGTTGCAATGACTCCCATAATCACAAACCAGAGTCCCAGACCGATCGCAACTGCGAGTTCCATAATTTTTCCCTCCTTATAAAAATATTATTATGATATATTATTCCGGCAAAGGGCATTTAATAATACTTTAAATACCCTTTGCAATAAAAACCGATTTTGCTCATTCTTCATTCAGCATTTCAATGGCTTTCTTTCTGAAGCTGTTCATTTTATCATACCAAGCCATCATATAATCCGAAACGTCCTGATTATTTTTGCCTGCGTATATGCCCCAAATATACCAGTAATAATAAATTACCGCCGCACACGCTATCAAATGGAGCTTTTCAGTCCTTTCCGTTTTTCTGCCATAGTATTTTTCAAGCCAATAGTCATATTCCTCAAATGGCGGATTGTGAACGGCAAACAACTTGCATATATCAAAACCGATATCGGCGTCACCCGAAAACTCCCAATCAATTACATACAGGTTATCGCCGTCGAGCAGAAGATTCGGCTCATATAAATCGTTATGGCAAAGCGACACCTGCCATTTATTCTCTTGAAGATACTCGAAAACGGGGATCATAGATTCTTTTTCCGCAAGCGACCTGCGATATGCCATAGCGTCGATATGCTTAAGTATTTCTATAATTCTGTCCCCTTCTTTTTGATAATCAAATCCGAAGCCTACCGAAAGATTTGCCTGATGGAGTATTTTCAGCTTTTCAGCCAATAGGTCTATATGCTTTTTATTACCGAAATCAAACGTTGCGGTGGTTTCTATAAATTTTGAAATCTTCCATCCTTCTTCTTCATCTATGTATACTAACGTCTCATCAATTTTCAGGCGCTTTGCGGCGCGAAGCGACGCCGCTTCCTTTTTTCTGTCAATTACACCTGAGGCGTTTACTCCGGGATGTCGGTAAATATAATAATCTCCGTTAACCCTGAATTTAAAAGACTGATTATTCAAGCCTTTTTTTATTGTAACAACGTCATCGATATCGGAAATATCACAGCATAATATCCTGCAAATATTTTCAAAAACCTTAACCTTATTATTATGAATATAATCCGGATCAAACGCCTTTAATTCGTCCATACTGTCAAATTCAAGGATCTGGGACGAACTGCATTGCTTGATCCATAGCGGGATGGTTTTAACGTTTTCGGCCCAAACGTTTTCCCAATACATTCCCTCAACGCCCGGGCGCCCGAAATAGCTTTCAAGCACGGGCTTGAATTTTTCTGTAAACGAATTGTCAAAATACGCGTGACCATACATTATCCACTGATCGTGCGAAGGTTTATTTGTGTCATAAATCAGTCCGTCACGATCAAACTGAAAAGCCCTTTCAACATAGCTTATGCCGGGTAAGAAAATCGAGCAGTAATATGCTCTGTATTCATATTGATGGAACATATTTTTAGGATAATAATTGTCCGAACAAATAATATAAGTATTGCTCAAATAATCGCGCGCAACGTAAACGCTGCTATGCGTATTCTTTGTGGAAAACTCATTGTTGACAACAAGTTTTACGTTATACTTATCCCGCAGATAGAAGAATTTTTCCATCATATAGCCGACAACGACCACGATTTCCTGCACACCGGCTTCTTGAAGCTGTTCAATCTCGCGCTCTATCATTATTTCGCCCTTTACCGAAATCAATCCTTTCGGAAGCTCATATGAGACCGGTATAAATCTTGTGCTCATTCCCGCGGCAAGAATAATCGCATTCTTGACTTTGTATGGCTTCATTAACTCTAAACCTTTTTGAGTTACCTGGTAGCCTTCATCTATCAGCTCGGCTTTTTGAAGCTTGGATATAATGCTGTTTACGCTACCCAAGGATTGTCCCACTTCATCGGATACAAGTCTTTGAGTAATGATCCCGTGATTCTCGCAAAAATATCTGAGCACATCGAATTCTTTTATATTCATAATTATCTCCAACCGTTATGACTTTTAATGATGCATTTTCATATCTCTTTTAAAATACTTTCAAGCTCTTTTACGGTATGCGCCGTATAGTCGGCTTCGCGCGGCACGCCCTCATCGCCATACCAAAGAGTAAGTATGACTTTTACGCCGGCATCCCTGGCGCTCAGTATATCGTTATAACCGTCGCCTATAACTATGCTGTTTTCTTTTCCTACGCCCATCTCTGCTATCGCCTTAAGGACCGGCGCACCCGAAGGCTTTGGCGCCTCTACGTCGTCGGACGCCACTAAAACGTCAAAGCAGTCATCAATACCGTAATATTTTAATATATCGACCGTGCGATAGCGGTCTTTACCCGTGCAGATGGCGATTTTTGAGCCGCGCGCCCTCATTTTCCGCACAAGATCTATTGCCTCTTCGTTTACTGTTATTTTATCTATCGCGGCACAGCTTATTTCTCTGTAAGGACCTGCCATTTCAACGGGCAGTCCCATTTTTTTAAATATATTCGGCAGTGAATCGCCTGTGTGCTTTAAGTATTCGGAAAAATCGGGGCAATTACCGTCCCCCACCACGCGCGCATAGCTTCCGTAAAACGCGGCCTTTTGCACTTCAAGGGAATTGATAAGGCATCCATCCATATCAAAGATCAGATTAACTGTTCCCATTTTTTGCCCTCCCCCGTGTTTATTTGTTATAAACCGACTCTGTTACAAAGGAGATCCTTGCTTTTTTACTCTGTTCGCTTATAAACGAAGCAAATGTTTTGTTTTTATTATCGAGCTGATCCACGGTTACAGGGCGGCTGAGCTTCTTATCAAAGTAATTACCGTTTATATCAACCGAAAAACCGTCAAACCCGGCGAGCATTATTTCCTTTGCCCCGAGCTTAATAAGCAGATTAAGCGCGATATAGCCAGCCGAATCCATTGTTCCGCCGTCTATCACCGATATCCATTTCAAATAATCTATCACATACGTGCGGTCATCCGACATACAGTTAACATTCGATGTAACAATAAACCGGCTATCGGCGATAGGTATTACCGAAAACGCCTCCTCCCGCGTTATCAGAACAACGTCCGGGTCAAACGCGGCGCAGTTGAGGCTCATGGTGATATCTGCGGATCTAACGGCTTTTTCCACGTCCTCCTTATGGCTTACAAGGCTTTTGCCGGGCGCTATCAGACAAACCTTTTTATCGTAAAACCACTGCTTGATTTTATTTATCGCGGCTTCGTCGTCGCACTCTCTGCGCGAATTATACCTGCGGTATATTTCTTCAGCATAATTCTTATCAAAGGATATGCGCTTTTCGCCCTCTACCATTTTAAGCAGTTCGTTTATCTGCTCTATCGGCAGCATATGCTTTTTATAGTAATACCCGGCATAGATCGGGGAACAGTCGTTAACGCTTGAAAGATAGTATTCGGCGGAATAGCCCCACGGGTTCTCCGCTTTTATCTTGCTTAAGACCGCGTCGATTATTTTAAGAAGCGGCAGGTTGTTATAAGAAGTGCCGTAATATCTGTTAAGGTATTCGATGATAAGCTCGGTGTTGAGATTGCCGGCGCCGCGCCCCATACCCATTATGGAACTATCGATAAGCCGGTCTCTTTCCGTTGGATACTGTAAGAATGCTATGGCGTTTGAAAACGCCATTTGAATATTATTATGCGCGTGAAAACCGAGCGCCGTATCGGGGCGCAGTCTGTCATCAAAAAACTCGGTAAAACGCAAAATATCCTCGTTGTGCATCTGCCCGAACGTATCAACGAAATATATTCCCTTTATATCGAGACTGTTTGCCATATTAAGCAGCTCTTCGAGCTCGGCGTCGGTATAATGAAGGGTCACCATGGGCTGCATATAAACGTCGTATCCCTTGGCGATGAGTTTTTCGTAAATCGGTCTCACGTCGTGAAAATTGCGCTTGTGAAACGCAAATCTTATCGCATCCACGCCGGTATCGAATCTTGCACCCAAGGCATCAACGTCAAACTTACCGTAATCGAACATAACCGAGTAGGTAACGCCCGGTTTTTTGCTCTTTAAAAGATATTTGCTTATTACGTTTTCGTTTATAAACTGGCTTCTGCCCCTCACGGAGCCGGTGTTTTTTTCGAGATATCCGAGTTCGATAAAATCCACGCCGGAGTCCTCCACCGCGGAAAGTATCTTACACATATTCTCTTCGCCGAACTTAAAATCGTTTACTATGCCGCCGTCACGAAGGGTCACGTCAAGCACCTTTATTTTTCCCATTTAAACCACCCGTTAAATATCAAGGCCCAGCATTGATTCTGCAAGGGCAAAGTCATTTTCTTCATCGATATCTACCGCTTCTTTGAGCGAGACCACCTTTATAAACGGCTTATTGCCGATCCGGCGGTGAAGGTCACCGAAAACCTCGCTTCTGAAAACGTAGATGCCGGAAGTTTCCTCATATATAGGCTTTAGGTCCTGCGTGCGCGGAAGATTTGCCGCGTCAAAATTAAGCGGTTTATTATCCTGCCACAAAAACGTTTGTATCTTCTGCGCACAAAACGCCGAATCATACTCGCCGCTCTTTACCGCGTTTATACACTCGCGCATCGTATCAACCGATATAAACGGCGCCGTTGCGTGAAGCAGAATATAAATATCGGCTTTGTGAGCTTCGGTGAACACCTCGGCGATCTGAGTGAAATTAGAGGTTGGCAGATCGAGGAATTCCGGTCTTTTAACAAACTTTACGCCTTCCGGTATAAATGGTATAACGTCCTCACTGCTGCAAAAAACGTTTATATCCTCGCAAAGTCCGGTCGCCTTAAGGCTTTCAAGCTCGTAAGAAAGCAGCGGCTTGCCGCCGAGCATCCTTGTGTTTTTGCCGGGGCAACGTTCGTTGTGAAGCTTTATAGGCATAAATGCTGTGATTTTCATAATAACTCCTTAAGCATAGCGTGGCGGGTTCGACTCTCGCCAGATTATCTTATTTTCCGAAGGGCTATGCCCTGTATCATTATTCTAAAGCCTTTTCTGAGATCGGGGATTACCGCCATAAGAATAAAGTTTGCAAATATTTGAGTAAGCAAAGACGCTAAAGCGGCACCGACAATTCCCCATAAATTTATAAAGAAGAAATTTAATACAACGTTCAGTATCGCACCTGAAAGGGTGGTCACCTGCACCCATTTTACAACGTCCTCAGCTACCATATAAACGTTATTTATAGCGCCGAAATATGAGAACGAGGTATACCATACTATGAGCGACAGAGAGCTTACCGCGCCTAAATATTTTTCGCCGTAAAGTATCAGTATTATCGGTTTTGCAAGTATTGTTATAAAAGCACCGTAAGCGATACACGACCAGAAGATTATAGCGTAAAGCTGCCTTAGCCGCCGCCTGTATAGGCTTTCATCGCTTAACTTTGCGTCCATAATATCAGGTCTGAAGCCCTCTATTATCGTTGTGGGTATTATTACCACAAGCCCGGCGATAAGCGCCGAAGCGTTGTAAAGCGCGACCGAGTTGTAATCGATCATATTTTTAAGCATTATCTTATCCGCCTGACCGTAGATCGTGGCAAGCACAGCAGAGAAAATGAACGGATAGGATATTTTGAGCATCGTAAATATCGTTGCTCTCGACACCTTGATTTTTTTCGTGTAATGCTTGCGGTAAAACCAAACGAGAAAGGCGACGAAGAATACCGTTTCAGCCACAATACCGGCAACGTAAAGGATCAGGTTTTTAAGAACGGCTACCGCCACCACGCGCCACGCCGCACTTATGCCGAATGCCGCAAGGCGGTATATCGCCGTTACGTCCGCCTGGTTTTTATAACGATACCAGTATATGAACATATCGAAAGAACCGAAGAGTATCGACATCGACTGGCACAAAACAATGAGTTGAAGCGTCGGATCGTTGGGGCTTGAGATACGCACGATCACCTGAAGTGCGATAATAGCCAGAACCGAAAAGACCAGCCTGGCGGTAATGCAGGACCAAAGATAATCGTTTGCCCTGCCCTCATTCTTTGAAAACTCGCGGCTTATTATGCCCTTGAAGCCAAGCGATCCGACCGATGTGAAAAAAGTTATCCAGGACGCGGCATAAGTAAGCATACCGTTATCGTTGAGGTCAAGTATGCGGGCAACTAAAATATTGAGCAAAAAGGCAAGTATCGCGTGTGCAAGGTTGCCGAAAAATATCCAGGATACGTTTTTTGCAAGCCTGCTGCTTTTAATTTTCTCGCTTACTTTCATAATCATCCGTTCCAATAGAATACGTAAGGCAGGAAATCGAGATCGTTCGTTCTTACCTTAAAGAAATAGAAATACAAAATCAAAAAGCATAAAACCGCCGCTCTAACAATAACCCGTGATCTGATCTCAAGTTTTGAAATCACGTTAGGTAATAAAAGAACAGTAAATATAAGGCCGTATTGCGCCATACGGACAAGGGTGTTTGAACCGATAAATATGGTAAAAAGTGTGCCTATATAAACCATCCTGAAAGGCATAAGTATCGAGGTATCAAGTTCGCCGAACATATTCACCGTTCTCGCGGCAGCACTGTTTTGCCTCTTTAGTGTCGCCTCTTCTTTTGCCGTGCCGTTTCCCTGGCGAATATACAAAAGAAAGACCAGAACTGTAAAAAATAGTATAAAGGCATAGAAGAAAGAATTGCCGCCAAGTGAGGCGCCGGTATCCTCCGCGCTTTTTTTGAAGGTCGCTATCGCCCAGCTCATTATAGGACCGCGAAGACCGAAGAAGAAAAGCGGCAGGGAAATGAAAAAGAATACCGTTATGCTGTTTATGGGTATTTTATAAAGGATAAACAGCAGGAAAAA
>JAFZIK010000001.1 GCA_017554405.1 Clostridia bacterium
CTTGCGAAAAATCTTGATATACGTCAGTATACCTTCGATTCTTCGCTTCGCCTCAGCAGATTTTTGCTACACACAAAACTGCGCAGCATCTGAAAACTGCGAATTTTGAGTAAAGAACAATGCACAAAATGACCGGCATACTTGACGTATGTCGGCCATTTTTAAAGAAGTTATTTGCCAAAAGGCGCGTTTTCAGACTAAAACTCCCTATATGAGCGCGCCCTTATGGTATAATTTTTTAAAGAACTATCCTGTAAGGTTTTTACGACAAAAGGTTATTGACAGTTTCATTGTCGATTTCTATTGCCACGCCGCAAGATTGGTAGTTGAGATTGACGGCAGCGAACATTACGTTCAACCCAACTTACAAAAGGATATATCAAGGACAGAAACAATAGAAAAAAGGCATCTGAAGGTCATACGGATCCCGAATAATGAGGTGCACAAAAATTTTAGAGGTGTTTGTGAATATATTGATATTTGTGTAAAAGAAGCTCTTGAGTTTAATGAGAAAAAAATATAGGAAAGGTTTGTTCTCAACATATAAATATCCCCCAGTCTCGCTTTGCTCGACAGCCCCCTAAAGGCTTGGGGGCTTATTTTGTGCTCAACATATAAATACCCCCCCCAGTCTCGCTTTGCTCGACAGCCCCCTTTAGGCAAGGGGGCTTATTAGGAAATCTAATCATAAAAAACTCCCCTGCCTCGGCAGGGGAGTTTTTGGATTCATATCGGTTTTTTATTCCGCTTTTTTATTCTTTTTGATCGAGCAGATAAGGTTAACGATTATACCGAGGATAAGCGCGCAGGCAACTTCTGTAATTACGATACTTGCCTGATCTTCTCCAACATTGAAGACAAACTTGAACGCCATCTGACCAACGCCGGCAATAAGTATGCTTGCCGCGGTAAAGAGATTGCGGTTATCGTTAAGATCGACCGGCTGGAGCATCTTAAGACCCGATACCGCGATAAAGCCGTAGAGCGTTATGCAAACGCCGCCCATTACGCAGTTAGGAATTGTTGCAAGGAATTTCACAAACGGATCAATAAAGGAAATAACCATTGACATAATAGCCGCTGTGAATATCGTTAGTATTGAAGCATTTCCTGTGATCGCTACGCAGCCAACCGACTCGCCGTAGGTAGTGTTGGGGCAGCCGCCGAAGATAGCACCCGCCATGGAGCCGACGCCGTCGCCGAGAAGAGTCTTATCAAGACCGGGATCTTCAAGAAGATCCTTTTCAATAACGCTTGAAAGGTTCTTGTGGTCTGCAATGTGTTCTGCAAATACAACGAACGCAACCGGAATATAAGCTATCGCAAGCGTTGCTATGTAGGGCATTTTAATATCACCTAAACCGTCTATTGCTTTAGTGAAGGTGAAATCAGGAACCTTTAATACGGTGATTTCCTTTAATGCACTGAAATCAACAAGCTTAAGCGCCTCGTTATTGGCTGTTTCGCCGATCCAGGTGAATAAGCAGGCTACTGCGTAACCAACAAGTATACCGATTATAAACGGTATGAGTTTCGCCATTTTCTTGCCGAAAACAGAAGCAATAACAACTGCAAGCAGCGTTATGATAGCGCATATGAGCGATATAACCGCATGCGTATCCATAATAAACGCCGATGAGTTAGGATCCCAAACCGGGAAATCCAGAACCTGTTTGATTGCGTTATTGGCAAGTGAAAGACCTATGATCGCAACTGTAGGACCTATAACCACAGCCGGCATAATCTTGTTTATCCACTTAACGCCTGCAAATTTAACGATGATAGCGATGATCACATAAACAAGACCTGCGAGCACAGCGCCGATTATAAATCCGGCATATCCTGCCGCCGCACTTGCCGCGCCTGCAAACGCCGCGCACATAGAACCTATGAATGCGAAGGACGAGCCGAGGAACACAGGGCTCTTAAACTTTGTGAACAGCAAATAAACTATTGTGCCCACGCCCGCGCCGAAGAGAGCCGCCGCCTGTGACATTTCACTGCCTACGTTCTGATTGATGAGCGAAGGCACCAAAATGGTCGCCGCGAGTATCGCCAGAAGCTGCTGGAAAGCAAAGATCAGTAACTGACCGAACTTCGGCTTTTCGTTTACGTTGTAAACAAGTTTCATATTTTTCTTCTCCTTTATATTCCGCACACTCGTTGCGGTTTAATATATTAAATCAAGCCGTTAAGCCTGTTTTAACCGTATAATTCCACCGCCGTGATATCATCAATCGGCGGTATTTTTACCGATATCCGCTCGTTTTTGGAGGTCGGTATGTTTTTGCCCACGAAATCCCCGCGGATAGGCAGCTCCCTGTGACCCCGATCGATAAGTATCGCAAGCTTTATCGCCGCCGCGCGACCCGCGCTCATCACCGCTTCCATAGCAGCGCGGGCGGTGCGCCCGGTATAAAGAACGTCGTCCACGAGGATCACCGTTTTGCCCTTAACGTCAAACCCTATATCGGTGCCGCCCAAAACCGGCTCATCCGATATATGCTCAAGATCATCGCGGTAAAAGGTTATATCAACCACGCCGACCGGCACCTTTGCGCCCTCGATCTGCTCTATGTTATCGGCTATTATCCGCGCCAGCGGAACGCCGCGGCGCTTTATGCCCACAATGGCAAGACCCTCGATACCGCCGTTTTTTTCCACTATTTCGTGCGATATGCGTTTAAGTGCGCGAAGGACCGCCGCCTCGTCCATCAGGGTGGCTTTTAAAACCGCCATACCGCACACCTCCGCAAAAAATAACGCCGCGCTATCCGGCGCGGCGTAAAACACCTTAATAAAATATATGCTTAAAGCACATACGTTATATGGCACCTTACCGGCTTCACGGAACCGCGCTTAAAGGATTTTTTGACCTTAAACATTCTACCACAATATCTTGTGTTTGTAAAGGTTTTTTTATTTTGAATTATTTTGCTTTTTCCGGGCAAAACTGTTATACGGAGCCGATACGTTGCAATTTCGTGACTTTGCACAATCAAATTGGCAAAGAATGGCAACAAATCCTTAAAAAGGGGTGGTTACAAATTTGTAACTATTTTTTGTCACTTTTTGTTTTTGTTGAAATTGCACAAATTTTGAGACATTCCGTCGGCTTGACATTATAAAAAAGGATGAATATAATACCCTGGCGCGGTAAAAATCGCGCAAAAGGAGCTGTTTATGACAGAATTTGCGAAAAAAATCCTTAAAGTCGCGCTCGCGTTTTTAAAGCCGCGGATACTGCTGTGGCTTTTGCTTGTTGCGTCTTTTGTGTTTTCGGCAGCATTGTTTTTCGGCAGGATAAACACATATATAATATATTACAGCGGTCAGACCGCCACGGTCCGCACCCTATCGAACGAGATAGGCGACGCGCTCTGCTGCGCGGGCATTGATGCCGACTCTTATATAGTTGATACCGCCGAGGCAAAGCAAGGCAACGAAACGGTAGTTTCCCTTCTTAAAACGTTTACCGTGCCTATCACCGCCGGCAACAGCACGGTTACGGTCAAGGTCCTTGAGAACAACACCGTTGAGCAGGTGCTGAACTGCGCCGGATTTTCGGTAGACCAATACGATATGGTCGAGCCGGCGCCCTCCACCGTTGTAAGCGAGGGCACGTATATAGATTATATCAATATCGATTACGTGACCGGCAGCTACACCCGGGCGATACCCCATTCGATGACCACGATATACAGCGGCAGCGTTGACGTTGGCAAGAACTATTCCACCCCGGGCAGGGACGGACTTGAGCAGGTAAACTACACAAAGAAGCTCGTAAACGGCGAAGAGGTGGAAACCTCGGTTACCGGAAAGGTGACCCTGCTTGCGGCGCAGAACTCGGTCCTCACGGTAGGCACGCGCACACCGGAGGTAAAGGCAAGCACCTCGATTGCCGCGATATCCCAGCTTACGCCGGATATACCGATAGCGCTTGATGCAAACGGCGATCCGATAAACTATAAAAAGCATATAACGGTTCAGGCGACCGCCTATACCTATACCGGCTTTAACTGCTCTACCGGCGTTGCCCCGAAACCGGGCTACATCGCCGTAAACCCGAAGATAATACCTTACGGCACCAAGATGTATATAAGATCGAGCGACGGCAGATACGTTTACGGTTACGCCATCGCGGCGGATACCGGCGGGTTTATTTTCGAGCGGCCGACCAACGTTGACCTTTTCTTCCCCACGGTGGTTTCGATGAACGACTTCGGCAGAAGAAACGTTGAAATTTATATATTGGAATAAAAGAATTCGGGGCTGCAACGCAGCCCCGAAGGTTTTTTAATTATTTTCTTTTTCGTGGAGGCGGTAGGAAAGGGTCATAAGCCCGTCCTCAAAATGGACGTTCTCGACTATCGCGTCGGGAAAATCAAGGTAGATATCATACGAACTGAAATTAAGAAAAGCGTTTACCCCTAAATTTATAAGCTGCTGGGCGATCGGCTTTGTAGCCGCCTTGGGCAGGCAGAGTATCGCCGCCGCGGGTTTGTTTTCGCGGCAGAACTCATCAAGGGTGGATATATGGCGAACGGGGGTGTTTTTTACCACCTGACCCACTACCGATTCCTTTTCATCGAACATCCCTATAAGGGTAAAGCCCTTTGCCTCAAAGTTAACGTTTTTTACCACCGCTCTTCCTATGTTGCCAACGCCTATAAGTATCGCCGGCATGCTGCGGTCAAGTCCTAAAATATGGGCTATCTCTTCGCGTAAAACGTCCACGTTATATCCGTAACCCTGCTGGCCGAATCCGCCGAAGCAGTTAAAATCCTGGCGTATCTGGCTGGCGGTAAGATTCATTCTGTCGGCAAGCTGTTTTGATGAAATGCGGGTAACGCCCTCATCCTGCAAATCGCCTAAAAAACGGTAGTATCTGGGCATACGGTGTATGACCAGCGAGGATATCGCACCTTTTAGCATTCGCCTACCCCCTAAAAGTTTCTGCTATCAATTTTAACGGCTCGGCGGTTAAAAGTCAAGAAAAAACACTCTGCTTCGCCCTCAAAAACCGCTCAAAGAATCGCCCTGCGGCGGTCGCCGCAGGGCGTTTTTCCGGTGACATGTGCGGCGGAAAAACACATTGCAGGCGAAAACCGCTTTTAAATAATATTTAAAGCGGTTTTCAAGGGGCGTGGGTGGTATTGGCGGGAGTGGAGTGCAGTCCGAAAACTCCGGAAGTTTTCGGCGAACGGAATTTCCGTCCAAAACGGCGGCTTAAAACAGCCGCCGTAAGTAAAGAAAAAACACTTGACTTAAAATCAAGCGTAAATATAATTAAATATAGGTAAATACCTAATAATTTTCGGAGGTTTTTATATGAAAAAGTTTGTATGTATGGTTTGCGGTTACACCTATGAGGGCGAATCGGCTCCCGAAGAATGCCCCATTTGCCACGCTCCCGCTTCAAAATTCAGCGAGCAGGCGGGCGAGATGACCTGGGCGGCGGAGCACGTCGTAGGCGTCGCAAAGGGCGTTGACGAGCGCATCATAGAGGGTCTTCGCGAAAACTTCAACGGCGAATGCAGCGAGGTTGGTATGTATCTTGCAATGTCCCGCGTGGCTTTCCGCGAGGGTTATCCCGAGATCGGTCTTTACTGGGAAAAAGCTGCTTATGAAGAGGCGGATCACGCCGCGCGCTTTGCCGAAATGCTCGGCGAGGTGGTATCTGACAGCACCAAGGAAAACCTGCGCGTTCGCGTAGACGCCGAGAACGGCGCCACCAAGGGCAAGACCGAGCTTGCCAAACTTGCTAAAGAGCTGGGCCTTGACGCCATACACGATACCGTTCACGAAATGGCTCGTGATGAAGCACGCCACGGCAAGGCGTTTAAGGGTCTTCTTGACAGGTATTTCGGTAAATAGACAGCATTATTATATCTGAGGACAATAATATGAAACATAACCGGTTGTTTTTGTTGACTTTAGCCGTTAATTTGTCATTATTACTACTCGTTTTCACATACCGCTTAGGTGCGCCGTTTCATTATCTCATATTGCTTGGCTCGCATATCGGGTTGTTTTTCTTGAATATCAAAGCAAGTAAATTTTATTGGCAAGTAACAACGCTGGGAATTGTGCATATAATCGTTACCTTTTGTATTCATAAACAAAACGATTGGTTGTGGTATAACCGTTATTTTCTCGAGCCCGACCCCGAGGGTCACCTTGTTTCCGTAATCGGAGAATATGTAGGGGTTTTCTTGGCAATCGTTATGCTTGTTTTCTCTCTTGTTTACTTCTGCATTAAACGGCGAAAAAAGGTTGCAAAATTGTCCAACGAAACAAAATCTATATAATACAATTGTTGAGGACAAAAAAGAGTCGTAGAAATGATATGCACCCCAAAAGTTAGACAACTTTTGGAGGTGCATATTTTTATGGAAAAAACAGGAAGAAAAAACAAGATTTATAGTGCAGAGTTCAAAATAGGTGTTATAATGGATATGCGAGAACACCGTTTAGGATTTCGA
>JAFZIK010000019.1 GCA_017554405.1 Clostridia bacterium
AGCGAGACCTCCTACGGCGATTTTGAGGATTCGTTTATATTGAGCGACGTTAAGCTTTTTTATCTTGACGAAGGCGAACCCGAGGTTGACGACGAAACAGGCGAGCTTATTAACCGCCTGCCGGCGTTTGACTCGAGCATAAACTTTAACGGTACGTATTTCTTTAAGTATGACGGTTGCGATAACTGGGATTCTCCGCTTGGTGCCAACACGATGAAATGGCATATTATGGCGGCTCCCGCTTATATTAAGCAGATAACCGTTCCGAGCGATTATAACACTTCGGATAATTACAGTGCTTCCAACTTTGTAAAAACCGAAGAAACAGAATTAACCCGCGAGTATTATACAAATGCGGCTTATGAAGGCAAATATTTTGCGGCGCTTAATAACAGCGAAGGCGCCGGCTTCGAGATCATAAGCAGCGATATAAACAAGAAAATGGTTATAATCGACGCCAACCACGAGGGTGAAGATGATATCAACACCGGCACAGGCGCCGAAGCAGCCCCTAAGTATAACAGAGCGGCAAATATATTTCTGCCGATATCCTACGGTCAGTATGCTATGACAGGCGGCACGGCGGAAAATATCAACTTTCTCGTGAAGATAACCTTTAAGGCGGTTCGCCTTGAGGGAGACAGCGCTCCCGTAATCGGCAGAATAGTAGGTAAAAAAGGCAAGTCCTCAGGCAGAGGCTCGCAGGCGCTCTGCAAAGCGGCGTATAATATACCGATAGGCGATTATGCCTCCAACGCCGAAACGTATAACGAAACCTACAAGGACAGCGAGGGCAACCGCCTTAAATGCGAATATGACGCCGAAACCGGCGAGTTTACCGGCTGGATGCGTGTTCGCTGCGCCGATAACGATTATGCTTCCCGCTGGGGTTGTAACGAAGTTATAACCATAGGCAACGCCGAGCACGTTTGGGCGGCGGGCGGCAAATTCGATTCTACCTCCTTTAACTCATCCTTTGCCATAAGCAACATTAAAGTTGACCTTTATGAGTGCGGCAGCGGTTATGTAAGAAGTGAAATGATTGCCGAAGATATAGCTCCCCACCTTTACGCCGATACCCTTGATACAACGTCCCGTTGGGCGTACCAGTTCAGAAATGACGGCAGTTATGATTGTTCAAATAATGATTACGACTGCATCCGCGCTCCTCAGAATCTCTGGAGCGCCGAGGGCAACGTCGGTATGGTTCATACCGAAAATCTCACGGCTTGCATGGCGGCGGGTCACACCGTTACCTATCACGAGAGAACAGATACCACCCGCGAATATTGGACCTGCTCCTGCGGCAAAAACTTCTCTGACGCTTTCTGCAAAACCGAAATATTCGATACTTCAGCCAAAAAGCAGATAATTTACATTGCCGCGAGCGAGAATCCGGCAACCGCGTTTATTCCTATTAAACTTTGCGGATTTGAAAACGAGCGTTGGTTTAAGTTTACCTGTAAGTGTAAGCTTATAGGCGGCGAGTCTATCCCGGTCGTCACCACTCTTTATAATCAGTATTGGGGTCAAAATGAGTGTCTGACTACAAAATCCGGCGACGATATGGCGGTATATGCATACTCCTATGACCCTGAAACATATACACTTACCGCGTATATTTTCGGCTGGATAAAGGACATTATAGGTCAGAAAGACAGATTTCCCTTTGAGCGTATGAACGCGGTATCCGGCGCCAATATGGCAATACTTATAGGCAACGGCAGATATATAGGCGCAGGCTATGACGAGCAAAACAGCGATACCGATTTCGCCATTGCCGAGCCGGAGCTTTATATGCTCGATTGCACCGAAGGCACTTCCGGATTTGAAAACGCAAAAGCGGCGGAAGCGGTAAGCGGTAACCTTATTACTCCGATGACCGATAAAACTATTGATCTTGAAAGCGAATACGTTGCGGTTTGGAATCACGTCGCCAACCCGCTCGCCGCTCCTCAGGGCAAATGGTACGTAACCGGAAAAGATAAGGCAAATATTTCGACAAAGAATCTTCCCGCAAATTACTTTACGGCCGATTACGTTGAATGCACCCACGAAAACACCGCGACAGAGGCGGCGGTTGCTTCCACCTGCCACACACAGGGCCACAGTGAATACAAATACTGCACAGACTGCGGCGAAATTCTCGAAGGCTCCGACGCGCTTCTCCCGCTCGACCCGAATAACCACGAGGGCGAAACCGAAGTACGCGACGCGGTAGAGGCCACCTGCGCGGCGCACGGCTACAGCGGCGATACCTATTGCCTCGGCTGCGGCGCGAAGATAGCCGACGGCGAGGAAACCGATTATGCGGAGCATACCGTAGGCGACTGGCTTACCGACGATACGTACCATTGGCATTATTGCTCGGTTTGCGAAGGAACCCTTGACCAGGCGGAGCATACCTACGAGTGGGTAGTGACCAAAGAGGCTACAGCCGAAGAGAACGGACTTAAAGAGGAAATCTGTTCAGTATGCGGTCATAAATCGGGCAACCAGGAGGAAATAGAGTATAGCTCTCATACCGCCGGCGATATCAACGGTGACGGCGCGGTCAACAATAAAGACCTGACCCGTTTGTTCCAGTATCTTTCCGACTGGGACGTTGAGGTTGACGAGTCCGCGCTTGACGTAAACGGCGACGGCTCTGTCAACAACAAAGACCTGACCCGTCTCTTCCAGTATCTCTCTGACTGGGACGTTGAAATATTCTAAATACAGTTTATGCGGAACAACACACAGGTTGTTCCCTACACGCGCGGTCAATATAATTTTACGCGGGCGGATGATATCCGCCCCTACGACGTACCGATTAAATTGCCCGTTTGTAGGGGCGTTTTCCCAAACGCCCGAAACTTAATCGGATGGTCAATTTATCTGACATAAAAACAAATGCAATCCCTCAGTCAAAACCTGATGGTTTTGCCAGCTCCTGACGGGAGCCCGTCCCCTTTGTCACCCTTTACACAATGGGCCAAATAGGAGCGGCTTTGCCGCACTTATTGTCTGAAATCTGATGTCTGCAATCTGATATCTGACTGGGACGTTGAAATATTCTGATAAAAAGAGTGACTGCCTCGGCAGTCACTCTTTTTTCGATATACGGCTTGCGCCGTTCGATATATGTTTTTTTACACATCCGATATAAACGCTTGCGCGTTTTCGATATGCGCGGCGGGAAGATTCCCGCCGCGTGTTTTTATACTTTTGCCGCTTGATAACGGTCAAGCGCCCCGGCTATAACCCGCAAAAGGTCCCCGTCGAAATCGGGGTTGGCTTCAAGAAACGGCTCAGTTTTCACAGTCTCGCCGGTAAAGGTTTTATACCATACCGCCGCCGCGGCAAATCTGCCGTAATCGAGCGAAAGATGAAAACCGTCTCTGCAAAGGGAGCGCCCGCCCCCGCGATAGTCGAACTGACTTACGTTTTCGCGCAGATACTCTATAAAATCTCCCGCCGG
>JAFZIK010000020.1 GCA_017554405.1 Clostridia bacterium
ATAGGTATAATACTTGCCCGCGTTGTCGCCGGTGGCAACCAAAAGACGCGCAATTTCAAAATCTATCTCATCGCCCTCGGATATAGCGCTTACCGTAACGGTGCCGGAGTTCGGCGAATAACGCTTTTCATAGGTGGTAGCGTCCTTAATACGGTAAGCAAACGGATCGTTGCTTCTGTATGCGCCCGGGAACATCTGGAAATAAACCGTTGCTCCCGCCACATAGCGGAACTTGTAAATTACCGAGTGGCTCTCGGACGTAGCGTCATAGTGGAAAAGATTGTTCTGCGCCGTAAGCTCCTTGCCGCTCGCCGTAAGGTGATTGTTGCCGGTATCGAGCAGGTCGGAATAGGTGATCTCGTCGTAAGCGGCGTAGGTCTCACCCGCGGGTGTGGCGTCCGCCGTCATCGGCATAACGGCAAGTGAAGCCAGAATACCGAACGAAAGCACGATCGCCAAAATTCTTGTGAACCGTTTTTTCATAATTCTTTTCTCCTTTTAAATGGATTTTTTATATGTAAACTTATTTACCCATAAGTTCGGGACAGTATTTATAAAGCGGGGATACGTCTTCGGTATTATGAATGTATTTGTAAAACGCTATCGCCGCGGGCTTCGGGGCGCCCTTCTTTTCGGGATCACCGTGCGAGGCGAACAGGCCGAAGTTATCTTCGCTTGAATCTACCGAATAACCGTGGTAATCGCTTAACATATATACGATGACCGCTTCAAGATAGGGCATTTTTTCGTTGAACATATCGAGCTGTTTGGTCATATTCTCGCCGTTTATTATCTCCTGACCCTCGTTATCGTGGTCGGTATAGCCCCATTCGGTAAGGAGCGCCGGCTTGCCCGCATCGTTATGCCGCTCGCAGGCGGTATAGAAGGTGTTGCAGTGCTCAAAGTATTCGTCAAGCGTGGAATTGCTTAAATACTTATGAAAGTTTATGTAATCAAAATAGTGATCGGGATCGGTATCCGCAAAATCCTCACCGTAAGGATGCGCCCCCGATTCTATCGCTTCATATAAATAATCGAGGAAATAGATCGCTTCGCCGTAGGTTGAAAATCCCGGAGTTGTAACGTATGCGTTCGGATTTGCTTCCTTTACGTCTTTATATATGTAATACTGCAGATCGGCGATCATATGCGCTCTATCTGTAAAGGTATACTTGTAATTATCATCCGACCCCCACAAATGCCCCTGCTTTGTAAACATATTGGTGCCGGGCAGGTCGGGCTCGTTCATCGGCTCGATATGGGTGATCTCGGGGAATTCCTTTGCTATCATCCCCCACGCTTTGGCATAGAGCTTGAGCCAGCGGATATACATTTCGGTTTCGTTTAACGGGTCGGGAACAACGCCGTTGCTTGTTACCGTATAGCCGTAAGGATAGATCATCGAATCGCTTACCGCAACAAAGTGGGTAACGCCCACGGCGGACATCTTACTGATGATCTGATGAACAAGTTCCTTAAAGCCATCCTTGAAAATAAGGGTATCGCCCTCGCCTACCGAAAACATCGAATCGTGCGGGGTGCTGAGGCGGTAATAGGTTACGCCTAAGGTGCCCACCATATCAACAACGTAATCCATAGTAGCGCTCGGGTCCATCGGGCGCTGTTCGTAAATATGGGCGTTTATGCCGTATTGAAGCGGCGCTTTGCGCTCGGTTATTTTTCCCGAGTTGTTTCCGCTATTCTCGCCGCAGCCGCAAACGCACAGGGTAAGAAGAACACAGAGGAGAACCGCAATCAGTTTTTTCATTGCTTTTTACCTCTTTTCTTAACGGATAGAACTATTATCACGGCAAGCAGCGCAAGTATCACCGCGCCCATTACCGAATAAATAACTATTATAAGCACCGAGGGACCGCTTTTCGCCTGCTGCTCGCTTGCGGGGGCAAGCTTGCTTATCCACATATTAACGTCGTTCGGGTCCTGCTCGTAGCTTACGTCCGCCGCGGTATAGGTGTTATCGAGCGCGTATACCGATATATCGTCTATAACCGCGTTATCCGAGGTCCATTTGAGTATGCCCTCGGCAACCGGAGCGGAGAAGGTGTATTCCACCATAGGCAGGGCGAGCTTATCGCCCGGCTCGTATATTCCCTTTGCCGCAAGCGAGAGCGCATCATACTGCAGGATAAGCTGCATCTGAACGTTTTTATAATCGGGCAGGCCGTATTCCGATATATCGAAAGCGGTGCTCTTTGCGCCGTCCTTTACCGTTACGGTCTTAAGGTCGCCCGAAATAACGGCGGATCTGTTATCCGAAAAGCTTACCGTGATATCCGCGCCCGATTCAAGAACGGTGAAGTTTGCGATATAGTATCTGCTCGCACTCGCGGTTGCGATACTGCCGCCCGAAAGCTTCAAGGCGCCGTTTTCGATTGCCGCCGCGCCCTCTTTTACGAGCTTATCGGAGAGCTTTTCGCCCTCAAAGTTCTCGCGGAGCGCTATAGCGGAATCCCCGGTCGCCTCCGGAGCGATATTGGTTATTTTATAATTGAAAATATCGAAGGAAATACCGCTTACGCCGAAGATGCCAACGTATCCGGCGGTGTTTACGTCCGGGATGACCGCGCGGCAGATGCCGAGCTTGGATATATCCTCGCTGTCTTCCTTATAATAAACGTAAACCGTGCGGTTCTTCGCAACTATCATAAAGTTGTATTTGGTATCCTGGTCCTTATAGAAGTGGTAACCCTCCGCCTTTTTTGCCTTGCTTCCGTCCTCAAAAGTGCAGAGGTTCGCCGTAAGCTGGGTGTAGGGAGCCGTGCCCCAGGCGTAGTATTCAAAGTTTATGCAGGTGTTGAAATCGGGGATCGAGGCAAACGCCTTTTTGCCGAAAGCCACACCGAACCACTGACCGTTTTTGCCCTCGGATACCATTTTAAGATCAAACTGCAATATAAAATCGGTATAGGGCTGTTTAGGTCCGAAGGAACTGTATGAACCGGCGCCTTCAAAATAGAGCGAGGGCTCGGCGGTGAAAGCACCCTTCGGGCGGAGCGAAACGCCGGGTCCTAAATAATAGGTGCGATCGCTGATGTAGTATTCCTCAAAGCCGTCCTGGGTCATTTTTATGCCGCCGAAGCTGTTGGAAAGATCGGGCTCTTCACAGGGTGCATAGGTGTTTTTAATGACCTTTACCCCGGTAAGGCGGACCTGCGAGGCGCTTATCTTATCCGAAGAATAGCAGCATATGCCCCAGTAGCCGTCATACTTTATATTATTAAAGGTGAAACGGATACCGCCGACCGTGAAGGTAAGGGTATGGTCGCTGTAGATCACCGCTTCAAAATCCACCGAAGTATCGTCGATACTGAGCACCTCGGCGGGGATGTGGCTATCGCCGTAATCGTAGAACTCGCCGTTTTTGATAAGATCTACCGAGGCGGTCTTGCCGTTATAATCGCTTACGCCTATAACGGTGGCGCCGCTTATATCGCCCGGGTTTTCGGCACCTAAATAAAGACCGAACGTAGAGTTCTTCTCAAGACTTTTTATCTGCGCGTTAAAGGATATTTCGTAGGGCTTACTTACGGTATCGCAGGCGGAAAGCTTTGTTTTTGCCGTTATTGTATCGCCCGGTTTTGAAAATTCCGGTCCCGCGTCGCGCGCGATGTATACCTCATCACTTGTGAAACGCGCTTCGTTTATATGCCAGCTGCTGTCCCCCACCGGCTCATCGCCGTAGGTAAGCGAGCTGTTTACAAAATCATCGGAAAAGGCAACGTGATCAGGGCTGTCATAAACCTTGAAATCGCGGAGGTTGAACACCTCGTTGGCGCCGCCCCACATACAGAAATGCCCGTTCGGGTGCTCCATACGCACCGTTGCAGAATTGTAATCGGTGGTGAATACCGGCTCGCCATCCTCGAGCAACTCAAAGGTTATCTTAAAGTTGTTGCCGCCCGTTCTTTGAAGGGTAACGGCAAAATCGGTGGTTTTGCCAACGGCAAGCGCGTTGCTCAGCGGAGTGCTTCCCATCGAGGTCCAACTATCCATACCGCCCATTTCGTAAATGGCGGTAACGCCCTTTGATACGCAAAGGTTAAAATCGAATTTCGATACGGTGGTGCTTGGGCTATCGCCGCCGAAGCCGCAATAGATGAAGCCATCGTTGCTATCGAGCAGATCTACCGAAAAGGTGAATCTGTTATAGTTTTTGAGCTTATAAGCCGCAAGGACCAACGCCGAGCCGTAATGATACGCGCCGGTAAAGTGCATACCGTAGGAATCGGTAGCCACCGTAACGCTATCGCTCGTAAAGTTCGGTTCAAGCGAGCCCGAATAAAAATGCTCATCCATGACCGTAGACTTGTTCTGACCGTCCGGCTCGCCCTTTATTACTACGCCCTGCGCGGATGCGGGCACAAAGGTAAGAGACAGAACGGCGCACAGAGCGACCGCTAAAACCGCTCCGGTAAGTCTGCGAAACTTCATAACATCATCTGCCAATCTTTTAAGATTATCACCCGGCTTAAAAATCAACGTCCGGCGTAAGTTTATCGGTTATCTTCTTTACAACGATAACGAGGGTGGATACTATTACGGTAAGTATCAGACCCACCGTGGATATCGTGGGCATATCGCCGTTCTGCGCGGAAGTGGTTTTAGTAAACATATACCAGCCGACCGTTTGGAAAGCGCTTTTCGATCCGGTGTTATCGAGGATCAGCATCGGCTGCAGGTAGAAGGCGGTTACCGCCATCATAGAGTTTACGAGGAACACGCCTATCGTAGGCATTATAAGCGGGATATCTATCGTGAACAGCTCGCGCCAGAAGCCTACGCCGTCGAGCTTTGCGGATTCCTTTACCTCTTCGGGTATACGCGACATGGCGGAGGATACGAGTATAATGTTTATACCGGCGCTCGCCCATACGCAGAATACCGAAACAAGGAACCACAGCCGCTCTGTAACAGCGTGATCGGGGGAGGTTACCTCCCAACCGTTATATCCGCTGCCGAGCATTCGCAAAAGCTCCGCCGCCGGTCCCTGAAGCTGACCGGGACTGTATGTAAACATATAGCGGTAGCATAGAGTAAGGATAACTATCGATATCATAGAGGGCAGATAAAAGATGATGCGGAACACCCGCTCGCCCCAGATATGCTTTGAAAAAGCATAACCTACCACTATCGCCATACAAAGGCAGGCAACGTTTATGGGTATCGCTCTGAACGCGTTAAGATATTTATTCCATTCCTCGGGTCTTTCGGCGGCAACTCTGAACTGTTCCTTGATATTATCGAGTCCTACGAATTTATAAGTGTTCTCCCAAAAGTCCCACTCAAAAAACGCGAGCGATATCGTCTTTGCATTCAGATAGACCCAAAACACGAGAAAGTGAATAATGGGAACTACCAGCAAAGAAACGATAAACAGATTGCGCCTCATTACCTTATTCGGTTTTTTAAATTTCAGGTTAAAAGTCGCTGCTTTCAACGCGCTATACCTCCAAACCGGTATATTTTTGTTTTTTAACCAACGTCGGTCATACGGAATTTTTTGATGTAATTGCTCTTTGAAATATCAAACAGCCGCTTTGATTCGCTCATTATGGCGGCGCCGTTTGTTTTCTTCAACATATTTATAACGTCGGAAGGACCGAGATCGCCGAACGCTATCGGGCGCTCGTAGGTGTATATGAGCGAAACGCCGAACGCGCTTTCCTTATACGCCTTAAGCGGGAAATCGTAGATCCTTGTGCTGTTATAGTAAACGTCGAACACGCTCTTGTTATAATCGGAAAAGTCAGCGCCTTCGATCTCTCTTGCATCATAGTTAAAGGGGCGCAGGCCGCCGTTTGAGCGAACCGTAAACTTCTTTAACTGATCCTCACTGCAAAGGAATAATATGAACTCTTTTGCCAGATCCTTATGCGCGGCGGCGCTCGGTATGAACATAAGGTCATCGTTTGCGCAGTAGAGGTATTTTTCGTTCTCGTGGCCGTCAAGAGCCGGTATGCTCATAAAGCGGATATCCGAATCCTTAACGCCATCGGAGTTACTGTCGATAACCTGGGTGAGGCGGGCTTCGTTTTCGCCGAAGGAGCTCGCCATGGCGATAACCGGTCTTTCCTCATTGCGCTCGGCGTATAATGCGCGGGTAAGCTCCTGCGTTCTGAGGGTGTTTACAGCCGAAAGACTGTTCTTGAAGCCCTGGGTGCTCTCGTCGATAATAAGCTTCTTAACGCTGTCAAGCGCGTTTGCAAGACCCTTCTGATCGAACACCTTGTTTGATAAGGTCTGGTTCATCGTGGTCTTCGAGGTGTTGCCGAAGTTCCAGAAATCGTAGAAGCTGCCCTGACCGGCTACGTTTGATTCGTAAAGCCCCTGATACTGCGCCCACCAGGTGAATATGAAATAGTATACCTGCTGCGCTTCAAGGGCGGTCCAGCCGAAGGGAACGTATTTATGACCGTCGTCACTCGTATAAGCGTTTATATCGTCGCAAAGCGCGAGCCACTCCGAAAGATTCTTCGGCGGCGCTATCCAGAGCTTTGTGGCGGGATCTACCGATTCGGCGGAAACCGCGGCAGAAGAGGTGTGCGGTATTTTCTTTAAGGCATCGTAGTTGTAAGCCAGCGACATCGGCATTGCACTGAACGGCATTACCCAGGGGTAGCTATCGCCCGTTCCGAGCTGTCTTTCAATATAATATCTGCCCACAACGTCCGGGTCTATGTAATCGGATAACTTGATATCGCCCTTCGAGGTCTTTACGGTAGAATCGTAAACGCTCTGGAGGTTTTCGATATACCCGTTCTGCACCCAGCTCTGCCATTTTTTGGATGAGCCTATATAAAGGTCGGAAAGGTTCCTGCCCGCGGTAAGGGTATTCTCGGCGCCGCAATCCATATCGCTTGAGGGGATGACCTTTACCTTTACGCCCCTTTCGTTTCCGAATTCCTCGGCGGCGCGCTCGATCCATTCATCGCCGTAAGCGCCGGAATAATATGTAACTATCAGGTCGGCGTCGCCTCCCGCCTGCTTCTTTAAGGAACAGGCGCAGGTGCCGGCGGCAATAACCGCGACCAAAGCGATTGCTAAAAATCTTTTAAACGTTTTCATAAAAACAACTCCTTAAATGTTATCGCGTTTTATGTATTAACCCTTGATGCCGCCGCCCAAAGATACCTCCATGATCTTCTTCTGGAAAATGAAGAAGAGCACCAGCATCGGTATAAGCATCAAAGTAATATTTGCAAACAGCTCGGGGTAACTGTGCCCTAAATCTATTTTATCGGCTATATTCTTTACCCCTACGCCGAGCGTAGGATAGGAAGGCAAGAACAGGTAAGGCGTGGCAAAATCGTTCCAGACCCCTATAAAGCCCATTACCCACTGCGCGGCTATAATGTTTTTGGCCTGCGGAACAAGTATCTGCAAAAAGGTCCGCCAGTAACCCGCGCCGTCCACCATAGCGGCTTCGCTGTAGGTGCGCGAGATGTTTTTGAATATCGCGTAATACATAAGAAAACCGAAACCCGATACGCCGCAGGACATTATGATAAGACTTATATGCGTATCGTATAGCCCGATATCGTTAAGCATCTTATAAAGATACGGCGTTGTGCCCGAAACAGACACGAACATAGGCATAAGGAATATGAAATAAACAACGCCCTTAAGCTTATAATCAAAGCTGCCTACCGCGTGACCCGCGCAGAGCGAAAAGAACGCCGACACGGTGGGTATCGAAAGCGCAAGTATCAGGGTGTTGGCGAGCATGACCATAATGCTGTTTTCGCCGGTAAAAAGCAGTTTATAGTTATTAAGCGAAAAGCTCGTGAATCTCCACTGGTTGTAGAAAAACTCATTGTTATCCGGCTTGAATGAATTTATCACCATCCAGATAAGGGGCAAAAGCAGCGTTGCCGCGTATATGCAGAACAAGACGAACAAAACGCTCATTATTACGCGGTTTTCCCTTTTCGCTCTCTTTCTCTTCTCGATCTTCATAACAGGCATAATCCCTCCAGTATTATGATTCACGGTAATTGTATCACAAATAAACCCTGTTTGTATACCAAAAAGCAAACAAATAATACAAAAAATTAAACATTTCTTTAGCGTTTTGGTCAAATTTACCTAATTTGCAAAAAACAGGGGAACAAAGCGGGCAATTTTTAGGAAAAATAATTATATATATATAAACACAACAGACTTGACTTTGCCGCCCCGCTGTTTTATAATATCGTTAAAGGATTAACGGAGTAAAACTTTTTACATTCGCGAGTTTATTTTTTATGTAAGCCCGCGTTTGCGGAGGTTCTTATGCGCGAGATTTACGAAGAAAAAGGCGAGGTAAAGCTTGAAGACTATGAGATCGTATATCAGATATGCGATCATCCGGTGCTGATGACCTCTCCCCACTACCATAACGTTGTTGAAATAATCTATATTTTAGAGGGCGAATTCGTAGTTACCGTAAGCGATACCACCTACCTGCTCGGACCCGGCGAAATGGTCCTTATCAACTCAAAGGAAGTCCATTCGGTCCACGTTCTTGATTACGGCATCCACCGCTCCTTCGCGGTAAAATTCCTGCCCGAAACGATCTGTTCGGACAGTCAGTCTCTCATGGAGCTCAAATACGTTATCCCCTATATCATGTCCTTCCCCGATTTCAAGACCCATTACACCAAGGACGAGGTGGAGAATTCCAACATAAAGGACTGTATCGACAGTATCATAAAAGAGGATCGCGAACGCTCATACGCCTATAAATTCGCCATAAGGATATATATTTCCCACCTGCTTCTCGACCTTATACGCAAGGTAAACACCATAAACCCGATCGATGAGGAAATAAAGGAAACCATAAGAAACAAATTTACCGATATTTTCCATTACATCTCCAACCACTACGCCGAAAAACTCACGGCGGCGCAGATAGCCAAAAAATTCGGCTTGAGACAATCGGATTTTTCGGCGAACTTCAAAAAAATCACCGGCAAAAGCTTTAACGAATACCTTAATTACGCAAGGATATGCAAGGCGAAGCGAATGCTGATAAGCTCCGAAAAGAACATATCGGAGATCGCCTTTGCTGTGGGTTTTTCCAGCACGAGTTACTTTATCAACTGCTTTAAAGCCCAGATGAACGTTACGCCGGCGGGCTTTAAGGAAATATACACCGATCCCCCCGCAAGCGTTTACTACCACCTTGAACAGAACCTTGATGAATAAAAGCAGAGCCGCCTCACGTTTTGTGGGGCGGCTGTATTATGCAGAAAACCGCCCGGTCGGCTGACCGGGCGGTATTTTTCGTTTTATTACTTGAATATTATCTTTTGTTTGGCGGTTTCGATTATCTCTTTCGGGACCTTATAGTATTTCACTATCGGCGAAAGCTTCATACCGTCCACCGAAACAGCCGCTTCGGCGTAAGGCAAGAGCGAATCATCCGGCAGGGCGTAAATTATATCGCCGTCAAAGTAAACGCCGTTTTTATTCTTTTCCGCCTTTCCGGTGGTCTCGGCATAGAGAAGCTCGGCGTTTTCGTTTATATACCATAAGCCCTCGGCAAGGCGCATACTGCAGCAAAAATACGCCTCGTAGCTATACATCAAGAGGCTGTCCCACTGACTGTCGGCGCTTACCACCCTTTCGGTGCCGGCGCCGCCGTTATCCCTTTGGAGGGTGGAAAAGCCGTTATGATATATCCTTGCGGCGGTCTTCCGGTAATCCCCGTTACCGGTCGCCTTAAATAATTCGAGCGCCAGCATAAGCGAATCGACTATGGCGCAGGGCTCGGTCCAGCTATCGGGGCGCCCCCACCAGTTAAGGTTCTGGTAGGTATAGGTCATACCGCCGCCGAAAACGTATAGATCGTAAATCTCCTTTGCGCCCTTCAGATACTTTTCGTCCGAAGTGACCGAATACATCCGCATCATTCCCCTTGCGGCGGTAAGGGTGCAGTGGGTCTGCACGCGAAGGCTGACCTTATCGATCGAAAGATACGCGCCTATCATCTCGTCAAGAAGCGCTTTGACATCCTCTCTGCCGGTCACCTTATACACGTGCGAAAGCCCGTCGATACTCATAAAAGCACAGCCAACGTCGCTTGATAAAAGCCAGTTATCAAAGTAACCTATCTCGTTGCCGCTTACGTCGCCCTCATCCTTTTTGGTGCGGTCGATCGGATAGGCGCCGTAACGCCCGCGTGTCGGCAAAAACAGGTTTTCGGTTATGCCGTTAATAAAACCGAGAACGGACTCGCCGCCAAACTGCTCATAGTATTCGCAAAGCCCTCTAAGCAGCCAGGAATGCCCCGAAAGCTGCTGTTCGGCGATGACCTCGCCGTAAATTTTGCCCATATAACCCTTTTCGTTAAGGTTTTCGGGGAGTTTTTCGATCATTTGATCCATACAGGGTATTTTTTTGCCGCTTATCTTGTAATGCGAAACAAAGGCGAGCAATGCCCTGCCCTCCTTATCGGCGGGCCAATCGTAATTGCCCGGCGCGAAAACGTCGTCTATCTGATAATAGGGGGAATCGGCAAGCCTTTTATAGTTCAGCCCGATCCGTTCCTTCAGTTCGTTTTTGTCCAACGGTTTTTTCATACTGCACCGCTCCTTTTCATTTGATCTCGATATCGGTATATTTGCCGTCTGTAAAAACATTTTTAAGCGATAAACCGCCCGGTATAAAGGGAACGCTTTCCCTTAGCGTATAGCCGCCTTTATTAAAGGCGATATTCAGTATACCGTCGGTGATCACTCTGCAATAAAGCGCGCTTTCGGCGCTTAAATGCCGCATATTGCCCTCGGGATACGCCTCTACAGGATAGGGCACGCGCTCGCCGAGAAGCCGTTTTTCCGAATATCCTTTAAGCAGAGAAAACGCCTTTTCGGTCTGCCCGGCGCGGAAAAGCGAGGTGATAAAGTATAGCGTGCTTCTGTCCCAGGTGACATTCTCACCCTCATGGGTCTTAAGCCCGTTATCGCTTAAAAGCGCGCTTTCTATCGAGGCGAGGGTATCGTTTGCCCTGTCAAAAACGCCCATATAAACGGGCAGGCAGTTCCAAGCCCTCACTTCCTTACACCCCTTATGGTAGGCGTAGGTTTTAAAGCCGCCTATCCCGGCGCCGAAATACCCTTCAAACGCTCCTTTTATGCGTTCTTTCAGTTTCTCTGCTTTTTGGCTTTTATCCTCTTTCCCGCATCTTTGCCATAAAACCGAAAGAAGCCCCAAACCGCCATACGAAAGCGAAGCGGTGGCGAGATTCACGCCGGTGGATATCCTGCCCTCAAGTTCATCCGAATCGGAGAAAACGGCGCCCTCTTCGGTAATATTGCGCGCTATGTATTCGGTGCACCAGTCAAGCGCCCGTTCCTGACCTGCGTCCGGCGCTTTTCCGACAGTCAAAAGATACCGCGAAAGCCCGAAAAGATACATGGCGGCATCGCCCCTGTCACCCGCGCCGTTCCAGTAATCAAGCCCTTCGGCTACAATACTGCTCGGGATAGGGCGGTATTCATCGTTCATATACGGCTCATAGAGGCGAAAGGCGTTAACACTTGCTTCCATCGCCTTTTTATCGCCCGTAAAGGCAAACCACGGCGCCGCGTATTCAAGCTGATCGTTGCACCATACCGCGGCGTAATAATCATAGCCGCCGGGGCAGTGGATAAGCCCTTTTTTGGTTCTGAAAAGACTTTCGCCCGCGCGGATTTTGGCAAAGGCGAATTCGGTATCTATAACGTCGTCTCCGGTGGTAAGATCGCAAACGCTCAACAGCTCCTCCACCCTTTTAATACGCTTGTTTAACGGGTCGGTCTCAAACGGCGGCTGTGCGTTTGCAAAATACGCCCTGTAGGTAAAAACTATCCGCCGTGTCTCGCCTTTTTTTATTACTCCGGGGCACCCATCGGCAACGCGGTCAGCGTAGATATACCCTTCGCAGCCGAGCTTTGTTTCGAGCCGTTCGGTCTCTTCGTAAACGGGCGTTACGTCGCCGCGGACCGCCGTTATTTTGATATCCTCATAAAAACAGCTAAGGGTAGTTGACGGATAAAACGACCTTTTTATAAGGGCGTTTCCGGTGTGCGAAAAAAGGGTAAGAATGCCGCTTATCTGCGCCTTTTCGAAGGTTTCTTCGCCCAAAAGGACCGGCGCGGCGGCGCCCCTTACGCAGTAACTCCCGTGGGTATCGTTGGGCTGGATCCTGAAGCTCGGGAACACGATATCCCGCGTAAGTCTAAGTTTCCCGCCCTTTGCGCCGTAACCGATGATACCGGACACCCGCTCGCCGCTCATTTCAAGCGATTCGGTATGCCCCTCAAGGTCTTTGGTTTCGGTCATTCTTTTGTTTTTTACGATGCTCCACCTCATAGCAAGACCTCTCTTTTAAACCGATTTATTCAATTATCGGTATCTCCTTTATCTCGCCGTCTTCGCCGATTCTTACCGTCTTTACCTCGTGGGGGGTGAAGGTCAACTCAAAGCTTTTGCCTATCGCCTTGAAGTTTATCGAGGCGGTCGTGGGAACGCCGGCGGTCTCAACCGTTCTGAGCACTATACCGTCATTGTCCTCACCGCGTTTAAGCGCCGAAACGCTTACGTTTTCGCGGTTTATACCAAAGGCGGAATACTCCTGCGGCAGAACGCCGTCGTGGTGGGTCTCCTGAATAAGCGCGGGCGGCATATTGAAGAGCTTGGCGCAGCCCGTTATATCCGCCGTAACGTCCTCAAGGTGGGGGTAGAGTATAAAGCCGAACTCCTGCTCGCCCTTATCGATAAACTCCATTTCCTCATCGCGGTAATCGGCGCCGTAATGATCAAGATAAGCGCAGGAGCGCGCAACGATGACCCTGAGATCGTTGCCTACGGCGCAGTGGCTGTATTTGCCGTCGTTTATAAGCGCAAGCCCCGCGCGGGTGCCTTCTTCAAGAAGGTCGACCCACTCGTGCGCGGCGTCCTCCTCGCCGTTCGGTTCTTTTTCGATAAAGCCGTAAGGCATGGAATATACCGCTTTCGGCGACCGGACGTTTGCGGGGAAGGAGAATTTTATAACCTTGTATTCCTCATCGGCGTCAAGTATACAGCGAAGGTGCAAACGCGCATCGTTTTTATAAAGGGTATAATACCTTTTAAGGACCGAATTTCCGTATTTCGTGACCGATTTTACGGTGGCGCGGATAGGTCCGTTTTCTATAAGGCTTAACCTGCCTTCGCCGAAAACGCCGATATCGGCGTTAAAGAAGTTTGCGTTGTGCGACCAGGTATCGTGCATCGAATCGTCGCATACCACCGCTCTGCAAAGCTTGCCCTTTGCAAACTCGCGCTTTTCCGCCTTTAATACGTAGGAAGTGACCGCACCGCTCTCGCTGTCAAACGTGACCTTTACAAGGTTGTTTTCAAGGGTGTTCTCGGTGGCGCGAAGGTTGGTTATCATCTTGGTTTCGGATGAATCCTCGGTCTTTTTGTAGATATAGTAGACCCTGTAACCCATCGCCGGCAGGTCTACCTCAAATAAACATTTTTTTGTGTTCATGGAATCGGTGTAGGATGCCCTGACCATCTGGAAGGGAACGTCGTTTCCGTTGTGATCCACCACCCGCGTTACGCTGTATGCACCGAAGCTTACGTAGGTTTTAACGGTAAAGGGATGGGGGTTGAACACAACTATCGGCGAGCCCTCGCCCTCTCTATACCAGAGCCGGTCGCGCATTTCGGAAAAATCGGCTTTAAGGAAATCGGTTGTCTTTATCCTCGCGGATATCCTCTGCAAAGCGAGGTTTTCAAGCTCCCGCGCCTTCTGGCGGGCGTATCCGAAAGCGTTGTAGGCGTCAGGGTAAGCCTCCTTGATACAGCAACCGGCGAGCACGTCGTGGAACTGGTTGAACATGACCCTTTGCCACGCCTTTTCAAATTCCGCGCCGTGGAAATCCCCGCCCGTGATAACGGCGGAGAGCGTATCGAATATCTCGGCGCTCACAAGCTCGCATTCACTGCGGCGGTTTTCATATTTAACCCTGCTGTTGGCGCTGTAACAACCCGGGGCGTGGTGCTTAAGATCGCCCGTTACAACGGGCATATCCGTGCCCTCGACCTCCCCGAAATATTCACCGGGCACGGCGTATACGAACTGACCGTTTTCGATCAGCTTTTCCGCCTTCGCAAGATGCTCTTTTGAAGGTCCGCCGCCGTGATTGCCTATGCCGAAAAAGATCATCTGATCCTGCGTTTTATCGTAATAATACTTTTTGAGCCGCTCTTCACTAAGATCGCCGTTATAAAGGTCGGGTATCCTGAAAGCGGTGACGAAGCTGCCGTCGGGGCTGACCCATTTATGCAGATTTTCCGGCGGCAGGGCGGGATTTTCGGTATCCCTTGAAGGGCGCATATAGATGTAATTATCAATGCCGGATTTTTTGAGCAGCTGCGGAAGCGCCGCGCTGTGACCGAAGGAATCAACGTTATAGCCAACACCGGTTATCGCGCCGAAATTCTCCTTAAAAAACCTCTGCGAATAAAGCAGATGTCTGCAAAACGCCTCGCCCGAGGGGATATTGCAATCGGGCTGGACCCACATCCCGCCGACAAAGCCCCAGCGGCCCTCTTTAACGCGCTGCCTGATCTCCGCAAACATATCCGGATCGACCGCCTTGATCCAGTAATAGTAACCGGCGCAGGCGCTCGTGAATTTATAGCTTTTGTTTTCATTCATCCGGTCAAGCGCCGAACGGAAGGTGGACCTTATGAGCGACAGCCCTTCGGATACCCGCCATTGCCAGATCGGATCGAGGTGCGCGTTGCCTATAAGATAATATTTTTTTGCCATTTCGTAAACTCCTTAAATGCAGTTTTTATATAAAACGCCGGCGCCGTGCCGACCGGGATCAGCTACTTTAAAGAACCGCTTACGTCCCTTTCAAGCGCGCAGGCAGAGGCGTTGCCCGCGCCGCCGTCATAGCGCGAATTTTTCATCATCACCGCGCAGATACGGTTGCTTCTGTCTACCCAGAAATGCGCTCCGTAGGCGCCGCTCCAGCCGAAGCAGCCAACGCCTAACCCGTGGGGATAGGTATCGGATATTACTATTCTTACCGAGAGTCCCCACTTTTCGCACCAGTTTTCAAAATTGGCGCCTTTGTGCGGCGAAGACATCAAAAGAGCCGCCTTTTCGGATATTATTTGGCGACCTTCCGCAGTCTTTCCGAATAAGCACAGCATATCTGCAAATTTAATATAATCTTGCGCTGTTGTAACAAGCCCCGCCCCGGCGGGCATACGCCGCGTGAGGTAGTTTTCGAACACGCAGGTCTTATGCAAACGCAGGTATTCGCTTTTGCCCTCTTCGGTGCGGACGTGCATAAAAACCGTGTTTTCCCACTGCTCTTTTGTAGGGCAAAAGGTAGTGTTTTCCATTCCGAGAGGGTCAAAGACGTTTTCTTTTAAGTATTGGTCAAAAGGTCTGCCCGATACCTTCTGAACGATCCCCGCCGCGATATCAAACGCCTCGGTGGTGCCGTAGCACTGGGCGGAATCGGGCTCAAAGGAGAGCGGTTTTGAAAGGATATCCTCTATCGCCTCATCAAGGGTAAGATCGTTGTTTTCACTCCCGAGTATATCAGCTACGGGCGCACAGCCGATACCGCTTGTATGTGTAAGCAGATTTTCGACCGTTATTTCTCTTTTTACGGGCTTTAATGATATTATTTTGTTATCCTCAACAACGGCAACCTTCATATCCCTTGCCTTAGGGAAATACCTTGATACGTTGTCCTCAAGGTGCAAAAGGCCCTTATCGGCAAGGGTGAGGACCGCGACCGCCGTTACCGGCTTTGTCATTGAAGCCGCGCGGTAGATCATGCCCGGTCTTGCGGCGACGCCCGGCGCGCTGTTGCCGAAAACGCCCGAATAAACGCATTTGCCGTTCTGGTGGATTATTACCTCTTTAGAACCTATTTTGTTTTCGCTGAGCTCTTCGCTTGTATGCTCAGATATGAGCGCGCTAAGCTTTTCTGCGTCTATCTCTCTCATAGCCGTTTATTTATTTTCCGCTTTTTCAAGCACTAAAACCTGATACGGTTCAAGCTCTATATCGCCCCTTAATATCTTTCCGGAAATAAGGTCTTTATATACCGTATCGCCGTAAAAAGTGCCGCCCTTGCCGCCTATCTCGGCTAAAATAACGCCCGAGGTATTTTTGCCCTTTCTCGGAGAAACGATCACAGGCTCGCCCTTTGCGCGGCGCGCGGAAGCACCGGCTTTTTTAAGGACCTCGGCAATTATCTTTTCCGTATCTTTTTTATCCGGCAGGGTGCCGAGAACGTAAACGAACCCTTTGCCAACGGAAAAACACTGCAAAACCGCGCCGCCGACAATCTGTTTATGACCGGCGGTGACCTTTACAAGGTCGGCGGTGGCGTTCGGCTCGAATATCTCATAATAGGTGTTGCCGCCGAACTCTTCGCCGCCGCCCCACGCGGCTTTTACCCGCTTTTCCTTATCGGGGAACCAGTATTTGAAGACCGCGGGCGTCAGCTCTTCAAGCATACCGTGTAACCTATCGGTAAACCTTGTTCCGTCCTTTGTGCGGATATCGGTCATAGGTCCCGTTACCCATATACCGCCGTTTTCCACAAAACTTTTTATCCTTGCCCGAAGGTCCCCCTGATCGAGGGTCAGCATAAGCGGCGAAAATACTATTTTGTATTTTTCGAGATCGGCTCCCGCGTCAATAACGTCGGGGCGAAGACCCATATCTATAAGCGGCTTATAAAAATGATCTTTAAGCGCTCTGTCATACCTGAAATCGCCTACTACCGGCTGGGTCTCGAACATATTGTAGCAAAGCGAGGAAAAATGCAGGGCGATATCTGTATCGACCTTCGTGTTGTTTATAAAATCGGCGCATTTTTTGAAATCACGCGCCGCCGCCTTTACCTCTTCTGTGCTATACATCGGTCTGCCGCTTGAATCAAGCACCGAACCGTGAACGAGCTCGTGCCCCGCCCAGTGGGTGCGCCACAGCCAATACATGGTCGCCTCGCCGCCGAGAACGAGCGGCAGCCAGGAGTTGGCGTAGCAGAAACCGTCCGGCTTGATACTGCCGGAGGTGCCGGTCGAACCGGAAAAACAGGTGGCGGTCTCGGTATTCCAGAAGGGGCGATCCTTTAAGGTGCGCATATAATCAAGCCACAAACAGCACTCCCAAAGGTCGCCGGGGGTGTTATAGTGGTTGAACTGCGCAACGTCAAGCGCGGCGTTCATTTTGCGGTAGTCTATGCCGTCCATCGGTATTATATCCGTCCCTACGGGCGCATTCGTATACCTTTTTATGATATTCGCCTGCATAGCGACAAAATCGATATTCGCCTGCCCCTGACTTATGAGATATTCCTGCTTTAAATGCGGATTCTCCCAGGTATCGCGCGGCAGGGGGACCTCCGTGAAGCTATAATACGCCTGGCTGAAAAGGTTAAGGTTGAGCCGCCGGTTCATTTCTTCTACCGTGCCGAATTTATTTTTAAGGTGTTCACGGTATTTTTCAGCGCAGTTCTCGCAATAGCACCCTTCGTTATTCGGGATATATATCTCGTTATCGATCTGCCAGCCGATAACGGCTTCCTCTTTTCCGAATTCCTGCGCCAGCTTCTCCGCTATCCTTGCGCAGTATTTTAAATACTCCGGATGATTCGAGCAGGCGTGGCGCCTGCCGCTGTGCTGCATTCTTCTGCCGCTTTTATACTCTACGAGCATATCGGGATATTTTTTCGTAAGCCAAACCGGCGGCGTTGCGGTGGGAGTGCCGATGATAACGCCTATGCCGGCGCTCTTCAGCTTATCAACAACGTTATGAAGCCAGGAAAAATCAAAAACGCCGTCCTCCGGCTCCATTTTGCGCCAGGCAAATTCGCCGATCCTCGCAACGTTTATACCAATGGCGAGCATTTTTTCGATATCCTTATCGATCTCGCGCTCATCCCAATCCTCAGGATAATACGCCGCGCCGAGATATGGAGGTTTTAACGTAAACATAGCCGCTCTCCCATCTGTTTTTATCACTTTTTTGCCGGTTTAAAACAATTTCTGATCCGGATATTGTAATTATAACCCCTATAAAAGTGTTTGTATACAAAAAAATATGCAAATTATAAAAAATATTAAACATTGATTCGGAGCGCCGCGCCCGTTTACGCGGCATTCTCAGAAAAACCTTGACAAACGGAATACTTCGTATTATGATGTATTACGCAAAAGGAGGTATCGTATGGACGTTCAGCTTAAAAGAGGGCTTCTGGACGTATGCGTTCTTGCCGCGATAAAAAGCGAAGAAACATACGGTTACAAGATCATCAAAGACTTAAAGCCCTTTATAGAACTGTCGGAATCAACGCTTTATACGATATTAAAGCGACTTGAAACCGGCGGAATGCTTACCGTGCGCTCTGCCGAGCACGAGGGCAGACTGCGAAAATACTACAGTATAAATGCCGCGGGCATAAAGCGCATCGATGATTTTAAAAACGAATGGGAAGAGGTAATTTCCGTTTACCGGTTTGTTACAAGGGAGGATAAAGATGAACAAGCAGGAATTTCTTAAAGAGCTTGAAAAAGAGCTTTCGGCTCTGCCGCGGGAGGATACAGAAGAGCGGCTGGCGTTTTACAACGAGATGATAGACGATATGGTAGAAGAAGGCAAAACCGAGGAGCAGGCGGTAGCTGAAATCGGCTCCGCGGCGGACATAGCAAAGCAGACCTTATCGGGCGCGCCCGCCGAAGAAACAGAAAATGCGCAGGGCAAGCCGAAGCCGCTTTTAAAAGTCCTGATGATCATACTTATTATCCTTGGCTTTCCGCTGTGGTTTTCAATTCTCATCGCCGGGGTTTCTGGGGTGTTGGCTTTATATATCACGGTCTGGTCTTTGCTCATCGGTCTTTGGGCAATAGAAGCTTCTCTGATCGTGTTTGCGGCGGGCTCCGCCGCGCAGGCGGTAGCGCTTATGGCGGTGGGCTTCGGCACTTCCGGTATAGCGACGCTCGGTATGGGCGTTTTTGCCGCCGGGGTATCCGTATTCCTTTTCTACGGATGTCTCGCGGCATCAAAGGGCGTTATCAAGCTCACCAAAAACGCGTTTATAAAGATAAAATCCTTGTTTCGTAAAAAGGAGGGCGCAAAATGAAAAAAGGTTTAATAATTACCGCGGTAATGCTCATTCTGCTCGGCATCACTCTTTTTGCAGGCGCGTTTGCCGCCGCGGGATTTGATTTTTCAAAGCTCGGCACTATGAAATTCAAAGCGGTGACCTATTCCCCCGAGGAGGATTTTAAAAATATAAGAATATCGACCGGCGCCGGCAGTATAACAATTAAACCCGCAAACGACGGCAGGGTGAGCGCCGAGAGCTTTGAGGGCGAAAGATTAAAGCATTCGGTATCGGTCGAAGGCGATACCCTCGTTATCGAACAGAGCGACGCCCGCACCTGGTATGACCGGATATCCTTTTTTAACCCCTCTCCGGCGCTTACGCTCTGTCTGCCCGCCGGGCAATACGGTTCTCTTTATATCGAATGCGATACGGGGAAAACAGAAATTTCCGACGGTTTCACCTTTGAAACGCTCGAAATAAAGGGCGGCACCGGCGACGTTTACTGCGGCGCCGGAACGACCGGCGGTATGAAGATCGCGCTTAGCACCGGCAGTATAAGTTTAAATAACTGCTCCGCCGAAAAGGCAGATCTTTCGGCCTCCACCGGAAATATAAGCCTTTATTCTTTTGATTGCGCGGGCGATATTTCAGTTACCGTAAGCACCGGAAGAACAACCGTTGATACGGCAAAATGCAACAGCTTTTATACAAACGGAAGCACCGGCGACGTCCGCCTTAAAGACCTTTTTGCCGCAGACTGCTTCGATATAGAGCGAAGCACCGGAAGCGTCCGCTTTGATAATTGCGATGCCGCGGCTATCACGGTAAAAACCTCCACCGGCAGCGTTACCGGCACTCTCGCTTCGGAAAAGGTGTTTATAGCGAGTTCCTCCACCGGCTCCGTAAACGTGCCGAAGACCGCGTCGGGCGGCAAGTGCGAAATAACCACTTCAACGGGGAAAATAGATATATCCCTTTTAAAATAAGGCACAAAATTATCCGGCGGGAAAACCCCCGCCGGCTTTTCTTTTTTGCGGGCTTTATTTTTCCTTGAAACGGCGCGGCAACTGTGATACTATGAATATAAGATATTTTTGGAGGGGAGTTTATGAAAAAACAGATAAGATCGAAACTTACGGCTGTTATTCTTGCGGCGGTCCTGCTTGCGGCTTTGCTGCCGGCGGGCACAACGACCGTCAGCGCGCTGGAGCCGATAACGATTGCCAACGTAAGTATCACATTACCGGCGGAGGACGGGCATCCCGATTTTGCTCCGGTTTCCGATGAAGAGGATAAATACTCGGCGGTCGTTGAAAGCTGGTATTTATGTGAAGATCCGTATCCGGATCTTAATAACGAAAGCGTTTTCGAATCCGGCAAAGAGTATGCTTTGAGATTACGCTTTGAACCGAAAAGCGGTTACGAGTTTGCGGAAGACGCCACCTTTACGGTGAATAAGCAGCAAACGAGCTGTTACGGCTCTTCCGCCCACCGCGAGATCAGATTTGAACCCGGCGTGACCGAGATCGACGTAACGAGCGGGTTCCAGCTTAGAGACGCGTTAAACAGGAATATGCCGGTAAAGGCGATAAATATAGTTTCAAATATAACCGTAAATGCGGACTGCACCATCAGGTTTGATGAGGAGCACCTCGATAATTACTATGATACCGTTATAACGATAAATAAAGGCGTTGTGGTAAAGATCGAAGACGGCGGACTTATGGGAAGCTTCTGGCCTTCATACGAGGGCAATTGGGAAAACGGACCGATACCGAACGGCAAGCTCATAAACAACGGCGGCATTATTATCAAAAACGGCGGCGGCGTTGTTGCCGATTTTGATACCAACAACGGCGAGATCATAGTAGAAGCCGGCGGCGAATGCGTTTGCCCCGGCGTAAACAACGGCACGGTATACGTGGAAGCCGGCGGAGTATACCAAACCACGCAGGGCGGAGACTCCCGCAACAACGGCACAATCAATATAGCGCCGGGCGCCACCATGGTATCACGCTTCGGCTCAACGATCATAAACGCCGAAGGCGGCACGATAAATCTTGACGGCACGTTTATTTGCGGCTGTGTGGGATTTGACGAGGACGTAATATGGTTCAGTAACGAAGGCACGGTAAACGGGCAGGGCTCTATCGTGCTTAACGAGGTAGACAGGAGCGTGGCTCCGGTCTCCGATATGGACGCGCTTATTGAAAAAATGATGGGGATGTTGGGTCAGGAAAAGCGCTTTGAAAACTGGGACGACGTTAACATCTACAGATTAAGAGAAGTGGGAAGCTTTGAGGACCTTGCCGCCGAGTTCCCCGGCGACCGCGTTGTTGCGGGCGAGCAGGTCGCGGGTGATATGGACGTTATGGTCCTGATCGAAACAAGTATGGCGATCCCCGAAGGTGCAAGCATAGAAACAATGGGTCAGATATTCGTATCCGGCGGGGCAACGCTCACTGTAGAAAGCGGCGCTCTGCTTGAATGCGCCATCGAGAACAACGCCAACGTAGTTGTTAAAAGCGGCGGCAAGCTCTATTCAACGATGGGCGGTTCCATAACAAACCGCGGCACGCTTACGGTGGAAGCCGGCGGCGAGATAAAGAGCCAGATGGGCGGCGAAATCATAAACGGCGAGGGCGCGAGCATTGCCCTTGAAGGCGATATGTATTGCGGCTGCATCGGTTTTGGCGAAGGTTCGGCGTGCTGGCTATATAACAGCGGCGCAATAACCGGAAGCGGCAAGATATATCTCTATGAGGCGGATCACGGGGAAATGCCGGTTGCCGATATGCCGGTGCTGGCGCAAAGCGTCCGGGATTCCATACCGGCAGGCGAAGACCCCGTGCCGGAGGTCCTGATAGTTCTTCCTTATACCCCGGGCGATATAAACGGCGATGAGGCGGTAAACAACAAAGACCTTACCCGCCTTTTCCAGTATCTTTCCGATTGGGAAGTTGAGGTCGACGAGGAAGCGCTCGACGTTAACGGCGACGGCTCTGTAAACAACAAAGACCTGACAAGGTTGTTCCAGTATTTAAGCGACTGGGACGTGGAAATCTTCTGATTTAGTTTTGTAGGGGATGGCGCTTGCCGACAGCCCGATTCAGTCGCCAGCAGTCAGACATCAGACGTCAGATACAAGGTGCGGTGGGCGTTTGCCCACCGCTTTATATATTGCGCCTTCGGCGCACCTATTGTCTGCAATCTGATATCTGCGATCTGTTATCTGATTCGGCACACCTATTGTCTGCAATCTGATATCTGCGATCTGTTATATGATTCGGCGCACCTACAGTCTGATGTCTGACATCTGCAATCTGACATCTGAATCGATTGGGACGTTGAGATTTTCTGATTTTGCTCTTGCAAAATCAGAAAACCGATATCAGACGGTGGACGTCAGATGCCAGAGAATAGGTGCGGTGGGCTTTCGCCCACCGCATAATTTATATCGCGGCTTCGCCGCACCTTGTGTCTGATATCTGACATCTGTCATCTGAAATCCGATTTGCGGCAGAGCCGCATTATAAAACACCCGGCGAGGAAAAATCCTCGCCGGTTATGTTTATCGGTTTTCCGTTATTATTTTAAAAAGTTCCTTTATCCTCTCCGTCTGCCCCGAAAGGTGCAAAAAGCCGAACAGCGCTTCAAGTCCCGTGGCGGTATGGTAATCGGCGTGGCTTGAAGATTTCGGGGTATTGTTTGTATGAAAATTCCTGCCGCGGTTGAATATAGCCGTTTCCTCTTCGGTAAGATATGGCTTTATAAGCGCAAACGCCCTTGCCTGCGCGGCAGCCGAAACGTATTCCACCGCCGCGTTATGGAGCGAATCGGCGGAGTGCTTGCCCGCAAGATACTCCCGCACGAGCAGGCTGTATACCGCGTCGCCCACAAACGCCAGGACCGAAGGACTTAAAAGTTTTACGTTATCCAAAAAGCATTACTCCACATAATCAAATTCAACGTCGTAAACGCTTACGGTGTCGCCCTCGGCGATACCGCTTTTTTTAAGCGCCTCGATTATACCCGAGGATCGAAGCACACGCTCAAAATACTGGAGCGATTCGTAATCCTCCGGGTTTATATCGTTCATTATATCAAGCAGCCACGGCGCGTTTTCAACAATATAAACGCCCTCGCAAACGCGAACGTTGAAGCTGCGGTCTTTGGGTTTCAAGTAATCCTCTTTGGGCTTCGGCTGTGCCTCGTATCTTTTTACCGGCGGCAACTTCCTAAGCTCGGCGGCAACGTAGTTTATAAGCTCGCCTGTTCCCTCGCCTATAGCCGCCATGATCGGGAAAAAGGCATAGCCCTTATCCTCAAAGTATTTGCGGACTTCTTCGATCTTTTCCTCATCGCAAAGGTCGCACTTGTTGGCTACAACTATCTGTTTTTGCTTTGATAATTCCTCGCTGTAAACCGCAAGCTCGCGGTTTATTTTATCGAAATCTTCCTTAGGGTCGCGCCCCTCGCTGCCCGAAATATCTATAACGTGCAAAAGCAGGCGGCAGCGCTCAACGTGGCGGAGAAACTCGTGACCGAGCCCGAGCCCCTCGCCCGCGCCCTCGATAAGCCCGGGTATATCCGCCATTACGAAGGATGAACCCTCACCCATGCGAACAACGCCCAAAACCGGCGTAAGAGTGGTAAAATGATAGTTCGCTATCTTCGGTTTTGCCTCGCTTACGACCGAAATAAGGGTGGACTTGCCAACGTTCGGGAAGCCTATCAGCCCCACGTCGGCAAGGAGCTTTAATTCCAGCGTAACGTCAAGCTCTTCGCCCTCGGCGCCGCGCTTTGCAAACCGCGGCACCTGCCGCGTTGGCGTGGCAAAATGGGTGTTGCCCCAACCGCCTTTGCCGCCCTTTGCGATAACGGTGGGGTCTATCCCCGAAACATCGGCTATTATCCTGCCGGTCGCGCTATCCTTAATGAGCGTGCCCTCGGGCACTTTAATTATAAGATCGGGCGCCTTTTTGCCCGAGCCGCGGCCCGCCTTGCCCTTTTCGCCGTTTTCGGCAATATATTTGCGTTTGTATCTGAAATCGGCAAGGGTGGAAAGGTTTTTATCGGCGATAAAAATTATATCGCCGCCCTTGCCGCCGTCCCCTCCGTCCGGTCCGCCGGCGGCAACGTATTTTTCGCGGTGAAAGGATACCGCGCCGTCCCCGCCGTTACCCGCCTTTAGGTGGATATTTGCAATATCAACAAACATTTTTACTGTCCTTCCTCGGTTTCAAAATCTTCAAAGTCTTCAAATTCCCCGAAGTCGGCTTCGTTTTCGGTAAGTTCCTTATATAGCTCGGTTGCCCTGTCAAGATCCTTTTCGTCAACGTAAACGTCAACCGCAAAATAACTGCCGCCGAAGCCCACGTGCATTATATCGCCCTTTTCGTCAACGCTGTAGGCAATGCCGTTTTCATCAAGCATATCCTTGAATATCTCGGCTGTTACGGGGCTGTCCGCGCTGGCGGCAAGCACCGGGTTTTTCATTTGCGGCGCCTCTTCGGTTTCAAGGATAACGTTGAGCTCCGCCCCGCAGATCGGGCAGGTCTCGGCGTCATCCTCGCACATATTCAAACAAACGCGACATTCTTTCATAGCAGTCTCCTTTAAAAAAACCGAGCGGTGCGCCGCTCGGTTTCAAATCATTGTTCAACAGCGTAAATACTTACCTGCTTGCGGTCTTTGCCCAAACGCTCGAACTTAACCTTGCCGTCGATAAGCGCAAACAAGGTGTCGTCCGACCCGCGGCCTACACCCACGCCCGGGTGAATATGGGTGCCGCGCTGGCGAACCAAAATGTTGCCGGCTAAAACAAACTGACCGTCCGCCCTCTTAACGCCAAGGCGCTTCGCCTCGCTGTCGCGTCCGTTCTTTGTTGAACCCATACCTTTTTTATGAGCAAAAAGCCCGATATTTATCTTTAACATCGCTGTTACACCTCCGTAATAATTAGTCGTTTGCCGTAAAGCTTCTGAAGCTCGCTTAAATGCAGTTTTAAACCTTTAAGCACCGCTTCGGTTTCGGGTGACGGGGTCTTGACCCTTAAAGACATCGCGCCTTCACTTACCTTGACATCCGCTTCATCGCCGATCACATCGGTTATAGTGTTGGCGGTCATATACGCCGCGCTTGAGATCGCGGCACAAAGAGCCCTGCCTTCATCGTCCCCCGCGTTTTTTGTGCTGTGGCCTTCAAGATCGAAGCCCAAAACAACACCGTTTTTTACCAAAAATGCCGCCCTGGTCATAAGACTCAGCCGATCTCGCCGATCTGCACCTTGGTATACGGTTGCCTGTGGCCCATCTTGCGCGCGCAGCTCTTCTTGGGTTTATAGGTAAACACCGTTACCTTTTTGCCCTTGCCGTTCTTTATAACGGTGCCCTTTACAAAAGCATCCTTAACGTAGGGCTTGCCCAGCTTGAGGGTTTTGTTGCTTACGGCAACAACCTTATCAAAGGTGACCTCTGCGCCTTCCTCGGCATCAAGCTTTTCAACGTAGATAACGTCGCCGTTCTGAACGCGGTATTGCTTGCCGCCGGTTTCGATAATTGCATACATTCTTTTTACACCTACCTGATATTAAACAGTCTCGCTACTGTCAGGAGTATACCCTTTTCAGGGCATAACTTAAAAACCCCGCAATATGCGGCTTGACTATTCTATCACAGACAAATGCCGTTGTCAAGCACTTTTTAAGGGGCTTCTACAGGTTGTATTTTTACGCTTGACAAGACACAAAATGGTGGTATAATAGCAAACGAAAAAGGGAGCCGGATGAAACTCCGGCTGAGAGGGCGCCCGACTCGTTCTATGGCGCCGACCTATTACCTGATTCGGATAATGCCGACGTAGGGAAATAAGCCTATTCCTTAAACGCAGTCCGAACAGGGCTGCATTTTTTATTACGGAGGAAAAAATCATGAACGAAAAAATCCAAAAAAGCTCAAAGGTAAACGTTAAATTCCTTACCTTCAGCGCCATTATGATAGCGCTCTCCTCGGTGCTCAGCCTTATAAAGGTAGTTCAAATGCCGTTGGGCGGTTCGATAACCCTGCTTTCGATGGTGCCTATCTGCTGTGTTTCTATCGTTTACGGTTTGGGTTACGGCGTTATAAGCGCGTTTGTTTACTCGTGTATGCAACTGATTTTTGCCATTCTTATCCCGCAGGACGGTATGGGCACCCTTTTAGGCTGGGGCTTAAGCGGAACGCAGCTCGCGGAGTGTATAATACTTGATTACATACTTGCTTACACGGCGTTGGGGCTTTGCGGTATGTTCAGAAAAAAAGGCAATCTCGGCATTGTTGCCGGCGTGATACTGGCTATGTTTTTAAACTTTTTAAGCCATTTTGTTTCGGGATACGTTGTGTTCACCTACCTTGAACAGTTCCCGCTTTTCGGCAAACTGTTTGAAAACCGCCCCGTTCTTTATTCGATAGCATACAACGCCTTTTATATGCTGCCCGAAACGGTGATAACCTCCGCCGCGATATATACGCTTGCGCGCACCAAAATACTTGAAAGGCTTAAAAAGTAATGAACGGCCGCTGTTTTATTTTCGGCGCTCTGCCGGTAGAAGAATTAAAGGCGGCACCCGGCGAAAACGATTTTGTTATAGCCGCGGACAAGGGCGTTCTTAGCCTCGAAAAGCTCGGCATAAAGCCGGACGTTATAATAGGCGATTTTGATTCGCTCGGGTTTGTTCCCGAAGGCAACGTTATTAAACTGCCGGTAAAGAAGGATAAGACCGACGTGGGCTACGCCGCCGACTATGCTTTTGAAAAGGGATATAAAACCTTTTACGTTTACGGCGCTTTCGGCGGTCTTGCCGACCATACGGTAGCCAATCTGCAGATATCCGCCGATATATCGGCAAAGGGCGGCAGGATGTTCCTCTTAGGAGAAAAGCAGACCGCCTTTTGCATAACCGACAGCACCGTAAAGATAAACGGTAGCGGCAGATTATCGGTTTTCGCCTTTGGCAAAAAGGCGCGGGGAGTTACGGTAACGGGTGCCGAATACACCCTCGAAAACGCGGACCTTGATCCCTTTTTCCCGCTCGGCGTGAGCAATTCCTTTTTGGGTGCAGAAACGCAAATATCGGTAAAAAGCGGAACGCTTCTCATAATTTACGATAACTGACAGATAGTATCTTTTTTACCCCTCTTGCATAAACATTACGCGAGAGGGGATTTTTTATGCGATTTTTTAAAGCTTTTTTACTGTTTGTTATTGTTCTTTCGGTCGCGGTTTGCGTTCCCGCGCCGGCGGCGGCTAAAACCGTTTCAAGCGAGTGCGATATTTCGGATATCGAAGTGCCGATAGCCGAGACCTCGGCGACGGTGGATGGCGCACTCGATATAAAAGCGCGCTCGGCGATACTTTTAGAGCCGAACACGCTCGAAATACTCTATGAATCCAATGCGGATGAGCAGCTTCCGCCGGCTTCCATTACGAAAATAATGTCGCTTGTCCTTATTATGGAGGCGATCGACCGCGGCGATTTTACTACCGAGGATGTAGTAACCGCAAGCGAGCACGCCGCAAGCATGGGCGGATCCCAGATATGGCTTGAGCCGGGCGAGGCAATGACGGTGGACGATCTTTTAAAGGCGACGGTTATCGCCTCCGCAAACGATGCCACCGTGGCACTCGCCGAAAAGGTAGCCGGCAGTGAGGAGGGCTTTGTTCGCCTGATGAACGAAAAAGCAAAGGCGCTCGGAATGGAAAACACGGTCTTTATTAACGCAACCGGGCTTGACGCGGCGGGGCATTTAAGCACCGCGCACGACGTTGCGCTGATGTCCGCCGAGCTATTAAAGCACCCGCTTATAAAGACCTATTCTACCGTTTGGATGGATACTTTAAGGGACGGTGAAAGCGAGCTTGTGAACACGAATAAGCTCGTGCGGTTTTACGAGGGCACTACCGGGCTTAAAACCGGCACCACCTCGGGCGCGGGATACTGCCTTGCCGCTTCGGCAGAGCGAAACGGTCTCTCGCTCGTTGCGGTAATAATGGGCGGCGAGACCTCCGCCGCGCGTTTCGAGGGTGCAAAAAAACTTCTTGACCACGGTTTTGCAAATTTCAGTTTTGAGACCGTTACGGCTGATATCGGCGAAAACCCGAAAATAAGCGTAAAGGGCGGCGTTCTGCCCGAGGCGCCGCTTATTGCAAACGGAACGCTCGGTGTGCTTACCGAAAAAAGCCGGAAAGGTGATATAACAAGAATAACAGTTCTGCCCGAAAGCGTATCGGCGCCGGTTAAAAAAGGCGATAAAGTGGGCGAAATACAGGTCTTTTCGGGCGAAACGCCTGTAGGCAGCATAGATATCCTCGCGGACGCGGACGTAGAAAAACTGACCTTTTTAAGAGCGCTTTTATGGCTCTTTAGAGGAATTTTCAAGACCTGAAAAATTATTTTTCAAATACCGCATATTTACCCTTGAAAAAGGCGGCGGGATAATGTAAAATGAGTATATAAAATATTCGGAGGCAAAAAAATTGGGACTTTCATTTAACACCGGCTACGCCGATAACTTTATAAGAGAAAACGATTTAAAAGGGCTTTTGCCCCAGGTTTCGGCGGCGCATACCGCCACCCACGAAAAATCGGGGCTCGGCAACGATTTTCTCGGTTGGGTATACCTGCCCGTAAACTATGATAAAGAGGAATTCGCCCGCATAAAAAAGGCGGCGGCGAAGATACAGAGCGATACCGACGTTTTGCTCGTTATAGGCATAGGCGGCTCTTATCTCGGCGCCCGCGCGGCGATAGAGTTTTTAAAGGGTCAAAACTATAACCGCTTAAGAAAAGGCGTTCCCGAAATATACTTTACCGGCAACAGCATCAGCGGCAGTGCGCTCGCGGATATCATCGAAATATGCGAGGGCAAGCGCGTATCGGTAAATATCATTTCAAAATCCGGCACCACCACCGAACCGGCGGTAGCCTTCAGGGTATTCAGGAAAATGCTCATAGAGCGCTACGGTAAAGCCGAGGCGGCAAAACGCATCTACTGCACCACCGATAAGGCGCGCGGCACCTTAAAACAGCTTGCCGACGCGGAGGGTTACGAGTGCTTCGTTGTGCCGGACGACGTGGGCGGCAGATTCTCGGTGCTTACCGCGGTAGGTCTTTTACCGATAGCGGCGGCGGGCTGCGATATAGATAAGCTTATGGCGGGCGCGGCGGCGGCGCGCGAGGATTACTCGGTAGCCGATATAGATAAAAACCCCTGCTATAAATACGCGGCGATAAGAAACGCCTTTTACCGCAAGGGTAAATCGGTTGAGCTTCTCGTTTCATACGAGCCGCGCTTTACAATGATGGCGGAATGGTTCAAACAGCTCTTCGGCGAGAGCGAGGGCAAGGATAACAAGGGTCTTTTCCCCGCCTCGGTGATATTCTCCACCGATCTCCATTCCATGGGTCAGTTCGTGCAGGACGGCGCCCGCATTATGTTTGAAACGGTAGTTCGCATAGCCGATAACGGCAGGGACGTTTACATAGAAAAAGAAGAGAACAACGGCGACGGGCTGAATTTCCTCGCCGGCAAGCCGATGTCCTTTGTAAACGAAAAGGCGTTTGAGGGCACCGTGCTCGCCCATACCGACGGCGGCGTTCCCAACCTCGTTATAACGGTAGATAAGGCGGATGAGGAAAACCTCGGCAGGCTTATATACTTCTTTGAAAAGGCGTGCGCCATATCCGGCTATATGCTCGGCGTTAACCCCTTTGACCAACCCGGCGTTGAAAGCTACAAAAAGAATATGTTCGCGCTTCTCGGCAAGCCCGGTTACGAGGATATGAAGGCGGCTCTCGAGGCTCGCCTCAATAAATAAGCATAACCGCTCTGCGGTATAATATAAAGGAGTTGTTACAAATGATCAAACTAATAATCGGCAATAAGGGCTCAGGCAAAACCAAAAAGCTGGTCGATCTTGTAAACACGGCGGCTAACGAAAGCCTCGGCAACGTTGTTTGCGTTGAAAAGGGCGATACCCTCACCTTTTCGGTCACCCACAAAGCGCGCCTTATCGACGCGGATGCCTGCGCGATTTCCGGTTACGGCGAATATTACGGTCTGCTTGCCGGCGTTAAGGCGGGCAACCACGACGTTACTCATATCTTCGGCGACGCCACGCTCAGAATAGGCACAAGAAATTACGATGAGCTTGCCGATTTTCTCGCGAGACTTAAAAAGATCGACGACGTAGATTTCATTTTCACCGTTTCCTGCGATGAAAAGGATCTGCCCGCAAAGATCTTTGAGATAGCGGAAAAAATTTAAAATAAAAAACTTTAAGCGCGGTCGAAAATTCGACCGCGCTTTTTTTGCTTGGGTATATTAAAAATGATGTAAAATATCTGTTTTTGTGGTTGCATTTATTTGCAAACTGTAATATACTTTTATTAACATGGGAAAGTTTGGGCTTTCCTTTGATTCAGGTCATCGGAGGATATTTATATGACGTATAATATCGCCCTTGCCGCCGAAAGCGCGGCAAAGGATATAGACCCCGGCACGGTTGTTTTAATGGGGATCGGCACCGTATTTATAGGGCTTATCTCTATAATAATCATCTGCCTTATAACGGGGGCGCTTTGCGGCACCGCAAGGAAACCCAAAAGGAAGATGGCGCCGCCTGAAAGTCCCGAAGAAGACCCGCGCGTGCGGCAGGAGATTATTGCCGCCGTTTGCGCCGCCTGCGCCGAGGATATGGGCGCCGACGTAAACCGCCTGCGGGTAGTATCGTTTAAAAAAGTTTGATTATCCAACACATATAAGCGAGGTATTGAAAATGAAAAAATACAGAGTAAACGTTAACGGAAATACTTATGAAATAGAGCTTGAAGAGATAACCGGCGCGGCTTCCGCCCCGGCAAAGCCGCAAGCTCCCGCGCAAACGGCGCCGGCTTCGGATCCCGCTCAAGCACCCGCGCAGGGCGACGGCGAAAAGGTAGTAAGCCCGCTTCCCGGCAACATTCTTTCGGTAAGCGTAAAAGAAGGCGATACCGTTAAAAAAGGCGATCTTCTTATGGTGCTTGAAGCCATGAAAATGGAAAACGAGATCATGGCGCCCGTTTCGGGCAAGGTTTTTTCATTAGTGCCAAAGGGCAGTGCCGTTGAGACCGGCACCCTGCTTTGCACTATCAAATAATACGGTGAGGAAATATGTTAACTGAAAAGATCCTTGATTTTCTTAAAACCACCGGTTTCGGTCAGCTTATAAGCAACTTCGGGCAAAACTGGCCCTCGCTTATAATGATAGCGCTTTCGCTGTTTCTTTTATGGCTGGGCATAAAAAAGCAGTTTGAGCCGCTGTTGCTCGTTGGTATCGCGTTCGGTATGCTGCTTACGAACCTTACGGCGTTTACAACGGGCGACGCGCTTTACCACACCGAGCTTTGGAAAGAGTTTATGACCGAGGGCACGGAACATTATCACTCATACGGATATATACTCGCGGAAGGCGGTCTGCTCGATATACTCTACATAGGCGTTAAGACCTGCCTTTATCCCTGCCTTATATTTATAGGTATAGGCGCTATGACCGATTTCGGTCCGCTTATTTCAAACCCCAAGTCGCTGATACTCGGCGCGGCGGCGCAGGTGGGTATTTTTGCGACCTTTATCGGATGCATATATCTCGGGTTTGAGCAGAAAGCGGCGGCTTCGATAGGCATTATCGGCGGGGCGGACGGTCCCACCGCGATATATACCACGAGCAAGCTTTTTCCGGCGCTGCTCGGTCCTATCGCCGTTGCGGCTTATTCGTATATGGCGCTCGTGCCGGTGATCCAGCCGCCTATTATGAAACTGCTTACCACCAAAAAGGAACGCCTTATCGTTATGAAACCGCTTCGCCCGGTATCAAAAACCGAGAAAATAATCTTCCCGATAGTAGTTACGGTCTTCGTGGCGCTTCTCGTTCCCTCGGCAACGCCGCTTATCGGCTGCCTTATGCTCGGCAACGTATGGAAAGAATCGGGCGTTTGCGAACGGCTTTGCAAAACGGCGCAAAACGAGCTTATGAATATCGTTACCATATTCCTCGGTATATCGGTGGGCGCTACCGCCACCGCAAAGGCGTTTCTCAATTTCGATACCTTAAAGATACTTCCTATGGGTATCGCCGCGTTCGCGGTGGGCACCGCCGGCGGCATTCTGCTTGCGAAGTTTATGAACCTGTTTACAAAGAACAAGATAAACCCGCTTATCGGCTCGGCAGGCGTTTCGGCTGTTCCTATGGCGGCAAGAGTATCGCAGAGCGTGGGTCAGAAAGAAAACCCCTCGAACTTTTTGCTTATGCACGCAATGGGTCCGAACGTTGCCGGCGTTATCGGCTCGGCTATCGCGGCGGGCGTGCTTATATCCCTTTTTTCATAAATGTTAAGGAGAAAAACAAATGGCAAAAAAACCTCTTTACATCACAGATACTATTTTGCGTGACGCGCACCAGTCCCAGGCGGCTACCCGTATGACGCTTGAGGATATGCTTCCCGCGCTCGAAAAGCTTGATAAGATCGGCTACTGGTCGCTTGAATGCTGGGGCGGCGCCACCTTTGATTCCTGCATGCGCTACTTGAACGAAGACCCCTGGGAGCGGCTTCGCACCATAAAAAAACACGTTAAGAACACCAAACTTCAAATGCTTTTCCGCGGTCAGAACATTCTCGGATACAAGCATTACGCCGACGACGTGGTAGACGCCTTCGTGGCGAAATCCATTGAAAACGGAATTGACGTAATAAGAATATTCGACGCGCTCAACGACGTGCGGAATTTAGAACAGTCTATAAAATCATGTAAAAAATACGGCGGCATTTGCGAGGCGGCGATAAGCTATACGGTAAGCCCCGTTCACAACGAGGAATATTTCGTAAACCTCGCGAAGACCTTTGAAAATATGGGCGCGGACGTTATCTGCGTTAAGGATATGGCGAACCTGCTTTTGCCCTTTGACGCCTTTTCGCTTATCAAGAAGCTGAAGGAAAACGTGAAGGTGCCTATCCACCTGCACACCCACAACACTACCGGCACCGGCGATATGACCTATCTTTTGGCGGCGGAAGCAGGCGTTGATATCGTTGATACCGCGCTCTCGCCCCTGGCAAACGGCACATCCCAGCCCGCCACCGAATCGCTTGTTGCCACCCTTAAGGGCACGCCGCACGATACCGGGCTTGACCTTGCGGCGCTAAACGAAGCCGCCGCGCATTTCCGCACGGTAGCCGACCGCCTTAAAGCCGCCGGCATACTCGATCCCAAGGTTTTGAGCGTTGATACCAAAACGCTTATATACCAGGTTCCGGGCGGTATGCTTTCAAATATGCTCAGCCAACTTAAAAAAGCGGGCAAAGAGGATAAATACTACGACGTTTTAGCCGAGGTGCCGCGCGTTCGTAAGGATTTCGGCTATCCGCCGCTCGTTACGCCTACAAGCCAGATAGTAGGCACACAGTCGGTAATGAATATAATCTCGGGCGAGCGTTATAAAATGATACCCAAGGAATCAAAGGCGCTCCTTCGCGGAGAATACGGCAAACTGCCCGCCCCGGTAAACGAAGAGGTCCGCAAAAAGGCGATAGGCGACGAGGAGGTAATAACCTGCCGCCCCGCCGACCTTATCGAGCCGGAACTCCAAAAATATGCCGCCGAGATGAAAGAAAAAGGCATCGGCAAAACCGAGGAGGACGTTTTGAGTTACGCCCTTTTCCCCAACGTTGCCGAAACCTTTTTGACCGAGCGCGACCGCGCCGAAAAGATAGACGGCGAAGTCCGCGAGCTTATAATTGAAGATATATCGTGATTCAGACGGCAGATGCCAGACGTCAGACGTCAGATATAAGGTGCGGTGGGCTTTCGCCCACCGCTTTATATATTGCGCCTCCGGCGCACCGTTTTAGATATTAGATGTTAGACGGTAGACGGTAGACGTTGGCGCCTGCGGCACGAATATAAAAGCGGGCGGATAATATCCGCCCCTACGAAACATCAATATAGATTGACCGTTCGTAGGGGCGATTACCAATCGCCCGAAAAGCAACCGGTCAGCCGGGGACGTCTGACCCTACGATATAGCCATTTGGATTGCACTTGTAGGGTGCGGCGTTACCGACAGCCCGTTTTAGATGTTAGATGTTAGACGGTAGACGTTGGTGCCTGCGGCGCGTTTTATAAAAGCGGGACGATGTGGGCATCGTCCCCCTACGAAACATCAATATAGATTGATGCGCCTGCGGCGCGATATATAAATGCGGAGGTGAAATTCACCTCCGCATTTTTTTGCCTTTTATTTTAAAAACTCAAGTATATCGTTTGCCGATTCTTCGCGGCAGGTATCGTTATGTATCTCGTGGCGGCAGTTTTCATAAAGCTTCATTTTTACGTTACAGCCGTTATCCGTAAGCCCGTTATATACCGCGGTGACGCCCTTGCCGTAATCGCCTACCGGGTCTTCCGCGCCCGATATCAGCAGGACAGGCAGGTCCTTACGCATATTTTTAAACCAAACGGGTTTATTGCAAAGGGCGTTAAGTTTTACCAGGTCCTCAAGCGCCGAAAGGGTAAAACGGAAGGTGCAAAGCGGGTCGGCGGCATAGGCGGCTTTTACCGCTTCGTCCTTTGTAAGCCAGCCGTATTTTCCCTCGCCGGGGAACCGCTTGTTATAGGTCCCGAACGCCATATTCTCTATGAAGCCGGAATATCCGCGCGCGCCTTTAAAAAGTTTTAAAAGTTTGCACAGCGCTATTCCCGCCGGCGCCGCCGGATTGGGTCCGCCCGTTCCGCAGATTATAAGCTTATCTATCTTATCGCCGTATTTTTCTGCGGTAAGGCGCACTATAAAGGAACCCATACTGTGCCCCATAAGGTAATAGGGCAGGTCGGGGTATTCCTTTTTTATTTCATCCGAAAAACGGATAACGTCCTCAACAAGGTATTTATAACCGTTCTTTTTTGCTATAAAGCCGCGCTCGTTCTCGCTCGCGGTTTTGCCGTGACCTAAATTATCAAAGCCGCAGGCGACGTATCCCGCCTCCGCGATCTTGTTAAGAAGCGGAGTATACCTGCCTATATACTCGGTCATACCGTGAACAAGGTGAAATATGCCCTTAGGCGAACCCTCAGGCAAATACACAACGCCGCAAAGGGTATGGACGCCATCGCTCGATAAAACCTTTACTTCTTTGCTTTCGATACTCATTTTTTATCCCTCCGTATGAAAGGTGACGGCGCTTTTTACCGCCTGTTTCCAGCCGGATACGAGTTTTTCCCTTTTGGAATTATCTATCGCCGGAACAAAAGCGCTTGCTTCTTGCTTTTTTTCCGCCAGCGCCTGACGGCTGCGGAAAAAGCCGCAGGTAAGCCCGGCAAGCAACGCCGCGCCAAGCGCCGTTGCCTCGGCGTTTTTAGGTCTTATGACCCTTGCCGCCGAAATATCCGCCTGGAACTGCATAAGAAAATTATTGCGGGAGGCGCCGCCGTCCACCTTTATTTCCTTTATCTCCGAGCCGGCGTCCTCCGCCATGGCGGTTATAAGGTCGTTCGTCTGGTAAGCGATCGATTCAAGGCAGGCGCGAACGATATGATCCCTGCCCGTGCCGCGGGTTATGCCGCATATCGTTCCCCTTGCATACATATCCCAGTAAGGGGTGCCAAGCCCCGAAAACGCCGGAACGATATAAACCCCGCCCGAATCCTTGACCCTGTTCGCCGCCTCTTCGCTCTCGGCGGCATTTGATATAAGCTTCAGTTCATCGCGCACCCACTGTATCACGGCGCCGCCTATGAAAACGCTGCCCTCAAGCGCGTATTGCGCCGGCTCGCCTTCGAGGGTGGCGGCAACGGTTGTAACAAGCCCGTTATTGCTTTTTACCGCCCGTTCGCCGGTGTTCATAAGAAGAAAACAACCGGTGCCGTAGGTGTTCTTTATGTCGCCGGCATTAAAGCAGTGCTGACCGAAAAGCGCCGCCTGCTGATCGCCCGCGATACCGCAGACCGGGACCGTGACCCCGGCTATTTCGATATCCCCGAAGTTGCTACCGCTCGGTTTTACCTCGGGCAGCATACAGCGCGGAACGCCGAAGATATCCAAAAGCTTATCATCCCAAGAAAGGGTATGGATATTAAAAAGCATGGTGCGCGAAGCGTTGGTGGTATCGGTGGCAAACACCTTTCCGCACGAAAGCTTCCATAAAAGGTAGGTGTCCACCGTGCCGAAAAGAAGTTCTCCCCGTTCGGCGCGTTCGCGCGCGCCCTCTGCGTTATCGAGTATCCATTTTATCTTGGTGGCGCTGAAGTAGGCGTCTATTTTAAGACCGGTCGTTTCGGTTATATACTGCTCGTAGCCTTCCTTTTTGAGCGCCTCGCACATATCGGCGGTCCTGCGGCACTGCCATACTATCGCGTTATAGACCGGCTTTCCGGTCGCCTTATCCCAAACAACGGTAGTCTCGCGCTGGTTTGTGATACCCACCGCCGCTATATCATCGGGCGCGGCGCCCGCCGCTTCGATCGCCTCGGTTATCGATCGATACTGCGCCGCGAATATTTCCTCGGGGTCGTGCTCAACAAAAGAAGGCTCGGGGTATATCTGGGTAAACTCGTGCTGAGCCACGCTGACCGCGCGGCAGTCTTTATCAAAGAGTATCGCTCTCGCGCTTGTTGTTCCCTCATCGAGGGTAAGAATATATTTTTTCATAACTTCCTCCTGCAGACTTACCGACAGTAAGTCTATGATAAGTCTATGTCAATCGGTCAGTATCCTCTCTACCCTCTGCCCTACGCCGCACACAATCTCATAGTTTATTGTGCCGCAAAGCCGCGCCACCTCGTCTACGGGGATATCCCCGCCGAAGAGTATGACCTCGTCGCCCGGGGTCACGCCCTCTATATCGCTTACGTCCACCATAAACTGATCCATGCATATCCTGCCGACCACCTTTGCGCGCCTGCCGCGAACAAGGACTTCGCCCTTGTTTGAAAGCAAACGGGGGTATCCGTCGGCATAACCCGCCGCAACGGTGGCGATCCTCATATCCTTTTTTGCCTTAAAGGTCATACCGTAGCTTACAGTTGCTCCGGCTTTGACCGTTTTAACAAAGGATACGACCGATTTAAGGGTCATGGCAGGGCGAAGGTCAAGCCCGGTATCGAAGCCTGCGTCGGGCTTAAGACCGTATAGTATTATCCCGGGGCGGACCGCGCCGCAGGTGTATTTGCCGCGGCAAAGCGCCGCCGAATTATCGCAGTGCACCGTTTCTATCGCGTATCCCGCCTCTTTTATCGCCTGAACTCCAGCCGAAAAGCGCTCATACTGCGCCTTGGTCGCCTCGGTATCAAAGGGAGCGTCCGAATCGGCTGCCGCAAAGTGGGTGAATACGCCTTCGGGATCAAGGCATTCAAGCCCCGCGGCGGCTATCGCGTCGTTTATTCCCTGAAGCGAGGAGTCACGCAGATCGAAGCCGATCCTGCCCATACCGGTATCAAGCTTCAAATGTATCTTTACCGTAACGCCGGCGCTCTTTGCCGCCGCCGATAACCGCTTTGCCTGTTCATAGGAATAAACGCACTGCGCTATACCGTTTTGCGCCAGCTCCTTTGCCCAGTCCTCCGGAGTGTAGCCGAGTATCAGTATCGGTTTTTTTATGTCGTATTCCCGCAAAAGGAGCGCCTCTTTGATGTTGGAAACGGCAAACCCGTCCGCCCCGTTTTGCTCTAAAAGCGGCGCAACGAGCGCCGCGCCGTGCCCGTAAGCATCCGCCTTGACCACGGCGAATATCCGGGCGCCGCCGGCGCGCTTTTTTATCTCTTTAAAATTTTGGATAAGGGCGCCTTTGCTTATTTCCGCCCAGGTCCTTCTTAAAACCTTCAAAACCATCACACCCGATATATATTATACGTTGAACCGGAAGAGAACTATGTCGCCGTCCTGCATAACGTATTCCTTGCCCTCGCTTCTAACAAGGCCCTTTTCCTTTGCCGCCGCCATATTTCCGCCAGCCGCCATAAAATCATCGTATGCCACGACCTCGGCGCGTATAAAGCCACGTTCAAAATCGCTGTGTATCTTGCCCGCCGCCTGCGGCGCCTTGGTGCCTTTCTCTATGGTCCACGCCCGCACCTCCGGCTTGCCGGCGGTAAGATAGGATATAAGACCCAAAAGCGAATAGCATTTCTGTATCATGCGATCAAGACCCGAACGCTCGAGCCCCAACTCGCCTAAAAAGAGCATTTTTTCTTCATCGTCGAGCGTGGCGATCTCGGCTTCAAGTGCGGCGCAGATAGGCAGTATCTCGGCGTTTTCGCTTTCGGCTATCGCCTTTACCTTTAAATACTTTTCGTTCTGCTCTATGCCGCTTTTGAAATCTTCTTCGCTCATATTGCAGGCGTAAATCACCGGCTTATAGGATAAAAGCGCCGTGGTTTTCAGTATTTCCTTTTCAAAATCCTCGTTTGCCTCTATGCTTCGCGCGCTCTTGCCGCTTTCAAGGTGCTCGGTAAGGCGTTTTAAAAAGTCTACCTCGCCCTGCATTTTTTTATCGCCTTTAAGCGCCTTTTGCGCTTTATCGAGGCGGCGCGCCACTATTTCAAGGTCCGAAAGTATCAGCTCGATATTTATCGTTTCGATATCGCGGACCGGGTCTACCGAGCCCTCAACGTGAATGATATCGTCGCTTTCAAAACAGCGAACAACGTGCACTATCGCATCTACCTCGCGGATGTTAGATAAAAACTTGTTGCCGAGCCCCTCGCCGCCGGAGGCGCCGCGCACAAGACCGGCTATATCAACAAACTCTATAACCGCGGGTGTGAATTTATCCGGCTTATATATCTCCGCCAGTTTTTCAAGCCGCTGGTCGGGCACGCTTACCATACCCACGTTGGGCTCTATGGTGCAAAAAGGATAGTTTGCCGAAGCCGCGCCGGCGTTTGTTATGGCGTTAAAGAGGGTCGATTTGCCTACGTTGGGCAGGCCCACCATTCCGAGTTTCATCAGTTCTTTGCCTCCTGTGCTTCTTAATACCCGTTAATTATATTATATTTTAAAGAAAATTGCAATTTTTTTAAAAAAAACATTTTAAATTTTATTATTTTATAGTATAATACTTTTATAACAAGTAGATTGGGAGGGTGTGCCTTGAAAACAGGTTATAAAATTTCCCTTGATAAGATAGTGGATGAATTTTCGCTTGAACAGCTTTGTATGCCGAGACCGGGCGCCGAGATCTTTGTTACGACCCCGGAAATAAACCGCCCGGGGCTTCAGTTCGCGGGGTATTTTGAATACTTCGCACCCGAACGCATACAGATACTAGGAATCAGCGAGATCGAGTTTTTGCGCCGGTTTACCGAGGAAAAGGCGCGCGAAAGGATAGAAAAATTCTTCGCCGACGCCCCTGTGGCGGTGATAATCGCAAGAGGACTGCGAGTTGAGGATTATTACATAGAGATAGCGCAAAAATACGGCGTGCCGCTTCTGCGCACGAGTGAGACCACATCCGACCTTGCCGCCGCGCTTATCGCCTTTTTGAATCTTCATCTTGCGCCCCGCATAACCCGCCACGGCGTTTTTGTTGAGGTATACGGCGAAGGTATACTTATCCTCGGCGAAAGCGGGATAGGCAAAAGCGAAACGGCGATAGAGCTCGTTAAGCGCGGTCACCGCCTTATTGCCGACGACGCGGTGGAGATAAAGCGGGTATCGAGCAAATCGCTTATCGGCTCTGCGCCCGATAACATAAGGCATTTTATAGAGCTTCGCGGCATAGGGATAATAAACGCCAGCCGAATATTCGGTATAGGCGCGGTAAAGCCCACCGAAAAGGTAGACCTTGTTATAAACCTTGAGGTATGGGACGTTAACAAGGTATACGACCGTATGGGCATGGAGAATCAGACCACCGAGATACTGGGGCTTGAGATCCCCTCTATCACGATACCGGTAAAGCCGGGCAGAAACCTCGCCGTAATAATCGAGGTAGCCGCTATGAACAGCCGCCAGAAGAAGCTTGGCTATAACGCGGCGGAGGATCTGCTCAAGCGCCTCGGCATGAGCGGGGATGAAAACGACCGGCAAGAGGCGAAAAAATGAGAGAAACACTTAAAGTAAAGTTTATATCGGCTTTGGAAAAATGCAGGTTAAACGAGGATTTTAACAGCAAAAAAGAGCAAAAGAAAATCTCGCTTTTAAAGAACGAGCACCAGTCGGTCCAACTGCTTATGCGTGAATCGAGCGGCGTTGCCACCCGCATTATATCAAAGGTCAGGGTGGTATCCGACCTTGCCGGTTTTATAACGGTCAGGAACGTTGAGCAGGTATACGTTCCCATGGCGGTGGGCAAGGGCTGCGGCGACGGTAACTACATAGCTACAGAGCCGGGGCTTTTTCCGGATTTGCTGACACCTCTTCGCTATGATAACTCCGCGATCATTCCGCCCGACCAGCTAAGATGCCTTTGGATAGATATTAAACCGGATGAAGGCGCACAGGGCGGCGTTTACCCGCTCAAAATAGAACTTTATTCGGAGGACGGCGGCGAGCTCTACGCCGAAGCCGCGATCGATATCGAGATAATCGACGCCGTTTTGCCCGAGACCGACCGCCTTTACACTCAGTGGTTTTACGTAGACTGCCTTGCAGATTATTATAACGTTCCGGTATGGTCGGAGCGCCACTGGCAGATAATAGAAAACTTTATATCCTCGGCGGCGGCGGGCGGGATAAATATGATACTTACGCCGATATTCACGGTGCCGCTCGATACCAAGGTGGGCGGCGAGCGCCCCACGGCTCAGCTTACCGTTATAACCGTAAAGAACGGCGAATATATATTCGGATTCGACCGGCTCGACCGCTGGATAGATATGCTTTTGCGGCATAACATAAAGAAAATTGAAATGAGCCACCTTTTCACCCAGTGGGGCGCCGCGCACGCGCCCAAGATAGTGGCGAACGTAAACGGCAAAGAACAGCAGATATTCGGCTGGCAGACAGATTCCTGCGGCGAGGATTACGTTAAATTCTTAAGGGCGTTCCTTTCGGCGCTTATACCCCACCTTGAGCAAAAGGGCGTTAAGGATATGTGCTGTTTCCATATTTCGGATGAGCCGAACGTAAAGCACCTTGATACCTATATGAAAGCCAAGGCTGGTATCGCCGATCTGCTCGAGGGGCTATCGGTGATCGACGCGCTCTCAGATTATAACTTTTACAAAACCGGAGCTGTATCCACCCCGGTGCCGGCCTGCGACGAGATAGAGCCGTTTATAAAGGGCGGCGTATCTCCGCTTTGGACCTACTACTGCTGCGTTCAGTCAAAGGAGGTCCCTAACAGATTTGTTGCCATGCCCTCGGCGCGAAACAGGATAATGGGCGTTCTTGAATACAGGTATAACGTCCGCGGGTTTTTGCAGTGGGGCTTTAACTTCTATTACAACAGGTTTTCCGATACACTTATAAATCCCTTTGCGGATAACTGCGGCGATTATTTTGTTCCCGCGGGCGATGCGTTCAGCGTTTACCCCAAGGCGGACGGCACCGCCCTTGATACTATCCATTTTCTCGTGTTCAAACATTCAAGAGAGGATATACGGGCGTTTGAACTGCTCGAGAATCTTACCTCCAAAGAATACGTTACGGATATTATAAACGCGGGCGTCGGTTATGATATGACATTTAAAAAATACCCGACTGAAAGCGATTATATCCTCTCTTTAAGAGAGAGAGTAAATGAAGAAATTAAAAATCACATTGAAAAATAAGGTGAAAGATATGGACGTTATAAAGCAGATCTGCCCGATACTGAGTGAATTTCGTTTGGGCGGCAAAATAGAGGCGGTGCGCCCCTACGGAAACGGGCACATAAACGATACCTTTTTGGTTGAAACATCCGGAGCCAACCCCGCAAAATACATATTCCAGCGGGTAAACCCCAACGTTTTCAAAAAACCCGTTCAGGTGATGAAAAACATCGAAAAGGTAACGGCGTTTTTAAAGGTCCGCTCGGATAGCGAACGCGAGGTTTTATCGCTCGTGCCGACGCTTGAGGGCAACACCTATTATGAGGACAAGGATAAAATCGTTTGGCGTGTATACAAATATATCGATAATTCGATATGCCTTGATATAGTTGAAGACCCCGCCGACTTTTACGAGTGCGCCTTTGCCTTCGGCTCGTTCCAGAAGAATCTTTCAAACTTCCCAGCCGATACGCTTTATGAAACAATACCCGATTTTCATAACACCCCCTCGCGCTACGGCGATTTTCTGCGCGCGGTAAGCGAAAACAGATCGGGCAGAGCGGATACCGCAAAAGACGAGATCGAATTTGTTAAGGCGCGGCAGAGCTTTTATTCCTGCCTGATAGACGCCGAAAAGCGCGGCGACCTGCCGCTTCGCGTTACCCATAACGATACCAAATCCAATAACGTTATGCTGGATATAGCCACAAGAAAAGCGCTTTGCGTTATCGACCTTGATACCGTGATGCCGGGCTATTCGGTAACCGATTTCGGCGATGCGATACGCTTCGGCGCCTCTACCGCGGCGGAGGATGAACCCGATCTTGATAAGGTGCATTTCGATATCGAACTTTACCGCGCCTATATGAAGGGTTTTCTTGACGGCTGCGGCGGCAAACTTAAAAACAGCGAAATAATGCTCCTGCCCGAGGGCGCAAAAATGATGACGATCGAATGCGGTATGCGCTTTTTGGGCGACTATATAAACGGCGATACATATTTTAAGACCTCCTATCCCGAGCACAACCTCGTTCGGGCGCGGACCCAGCTAAAGCTCGTTCGCGAAATGGAGGAACAGTGGGAAGAAATGAAGAAGGAGGCGGCAAAATACTGCCTTTGATAAAAAGCTTATGATTACCTTAAAAAACGAATTTATAACGGCAAAAATAAACGAGCTCGGAGCCGAGCTTAAGAGCCTTAACGCCTGCGGCACCGAGTATATATGGAACGGCGACCCGAAATACTGGGCGTGCTCCTGCCCCGTGCTGTTCCCGATATGCGGGGGATTAAAGGATGATAAATTCACCTTCGGCGGCAGAGAATGGACCCTTAAAAAGCACGGCTACGCCCGCCATAAGACCTTTAGCGTAGAGAGCAGCGGCGATACTTCGGCTGTGTTTTTAAGCGTTTCGGACGAAGATACAAAGGCGCAGTTCCCCTTTGATTACGAGCTTCGCATAATCTACACCCTATCGGGCAAAACACTTAAAATAGACTATTCGGTAAAGAATAAATCAAACGGAAATATGTATTTCAGTATAGGCTCGCACGAAGGGTATTTTACCCCCGAGGGCGTGGAGGAATACGACGTTTTATTCCCGCAAAAGGAGACTCTCGAGCGCCTTACCGTGGACGGCAACCTTTTAAACGGCAAAGCCGTGCCGGTAATAAAGGAAAGCGATACCCTGCCGCTTAAAAAGGAATATTTTTATGACGACGCGCTTATATTCAAAGGCATAAAATCGCGCTCGGTCACCCTTAAAAACCGAAACGGCGGCAGAAGCGTAACGGTTGATTTTCCGGACGATAAATATTTTCTTATCTGGCAGAACCCCGGCGCGCCCTACGTTTGTTTGGAGCCCTGGAGCGGTATTCCCGACAGCGTGGATTCCACCGGCGATATCAGGGAAAAAGAGGGTATAATAACCCTCGGCGGCGGATGCGAGTATTTCCATACCCATTCTATAACAGTAAACTTATAAAACCGTAAGGAGCGGAATAATATGTATAGACTCGGAATCGATTTAGGCGGCACAAACATAGTTGCGGGCATAGTTGACGAAAACTTTAAGATCGTATCGAAAGCACAGATGAAAACCGAGGTCCCCCGCCCGGCGGAAGCCATTGCCGACGATATGGCGGCGGCGGCTTTAAAGGCGGCGAACTTTGCGGGAGTTACCCTTGACGAAATAGACAGCTTCGGCATAGGCACCCCCGGTTCGGTCCGGCAGGCGGACGGAGTTATTGTTTACGCCAATAATTTAGGGTTTAACGACGTTCCGATAGCCGATATGATGTTTGCGCGCACCGGAAAAAGGTTTTCGGTAGCCAATGATGCCGACAGCGCGGCATACGGCGAATTTATCGCCGGCGCCGGCAAGGGAACAAGGGATTTTGTTATGATAACGCTCGGCACCGGCGTTGGCGGCGGCATTATAATCGACGGCAAGATACGCTCCGGCTTTAACGGCGCGGGCGGCGAGCTCGGGCATACCGTTATACAGATGAACGGCGAGGCCTGCACCTGCGGGCGGGACGGCTGCTTTGAAGCGTATGCCTCGGCAACGGCGCTTATCCGCCAGACCAAGCAGGCGATGATCAAGAATTCCAGCAGTATCATGTGGGATATATGCGACGGCGACCTTTCAAAGGTAAACGGGCTTACCCCGTTTGACGCAATGCGCTCCGGCGATGAGACCGGCAAAAAGGTGGTCGATACCTACATAAGCTACTTAAGCGTTGGTATCACCAACATAATAAACATTTTCCAGCCCGAGGTGTTCTGCATAGGCGGCGGCGTTTCCAAAGAGGGCGATACCATAATCAAGCCGCTTGAAAGAATAGTTCACAGCGATAACTACGCAAGAAGCATAGAAAAGAAAACCGTTATAAAGGCGGCTCAGCTCGGCAACGACGCCGGTATAATCGGCGCGGCTTATATAGGCAAATAAAGCCGCGAGTATCAGCCATAAAATCATAAAAGGGTGTTTTTATGAACGGGTTTATAAAACTCCTTACCGAAAACAGAATATCCTTTTCGGAAAACGAGCCGATGAGCAGGCACACCACCTTTAAGATAGGCGGCAACGCCGATATCTTCGTAACGGTAAAAACCGAAGAGGAGCTTATCCTCGCGGCAGGCGCCGCAAAGGCGGCGGGCGTTCCGTTTTTTATCTGCGGCAGGGGCTCGGACCTTCTTGTATCGGATAAAGGCATAGAGGGTGCGGTCATATGCTTAAGCGGTATGGAAGGCGTTGCAATAAACGGCGATACGGTAACGGTATCTGCGGGGCAGAGTATGGTCGGTATGTGCTTAGCGCTTCAAAAAGCCGGGCTTTCGGGCTTTGAGTTTGCCTACGGCATACCCGGCACGGTGGGCGGCGCGGTTTATATGAACGCCGGCGCATACGGCGGCGAAATAAAGGATAATATCGTTTCGGCGCGATTCCTTACCGCCGAGGGCGAAATAAAGGAAATAAAAAAGGAAGATATGCGCCTTGCCTACCGCACTAGTATTTTTCAGCAAAACGGCGGCGTTATCCTATCGGCTGTCTTCCGCTTCGAAAAAGGCGATAAGGCGGAGATCTTTAATAAAATGGAGGACTATATGTCCCGCAGGAAGGCAAAACAGCCGCTCGAATACCCGAGCGCCGGCAGCGTTTTCAAGCGCCCGGAGGGCAACTTTGCCGGAGCGCTTATAGAAAAAAGCGGGCTTAAAGGCGAACGGTGCGGCGGCGCTATGGTAAGCGATAAGCACTGCGGCTTTATAGTAAACACCGGCGGCGCTACCTGCGCCGACGTAATGCGACTTATAGAAAAAATACAGGAAAAGGTCCTGGCGGAAAGCAAGGTAAAGCTTGAACGCGAGGTCATATATGTCGGCAGGTGAAAAGCATGAATCTCGTTATAGTTACCGGGCTTTCGGGCGCCGGAAAATCTCAGGCGGCAAACGCCCTTGAGGATATGGGGTATTACTGCGTAGATAACATACCCCCGGCGATCATCCCCGCGTTCGTAGATCTTTCAAAAAGGGAGAGCGAGGGTCTTTCAAAGCTGGCTGTTGTTACCGATATCCGCGGCGGCAATATGTTTGCCGAGATAGAAAAGGTTTTAGACGATCTCAAGAAATCCGGTATTGATTATAAGATCCTGTTTTTAGACGCTTCGGACGACGTGCTCATACGCCGTTACAAGGAGAACCGCCGCAAACACCCGCTATGCGATATGGAGAACGTTTCTCTCTCGGACGCGGTTCGGCTTGAAAGGAAGCGCCTTTCAAAGATCCACGCCGCGGCGGATTTTGATATCGATACAAGTCTTATATCAAGCGCACAGCTTAAAAGCATACTTACCGATACCTTTTTAAAAAGCGCCGAAAGCGGACTTAGAATTCTATGCACGTCCTTCGGTTTTAAATACGGCATAGACGTTGACTCGGACCTGGTGTTCGACGTGCGCTGCCTGCCAAATCCGTTCTACGTTGATGAACTTAAGGAAAAAACCGGCCTTGATAAGGCGGTAAGCGATTACGTTATGGACAGCCCCGAAAGCGAGGAGTTTTTGGCGCGCATAACCGCCTTTGCCGATTTTTCGATACCGCTTTACATAAAAGAAGGCAAAAGCCAGCTCGTTATCTCCTTCGGCTGCACCGGCGGCAAGCACCGCTCGGTCACCTTCGCCGAGCTTTTATGCCGCCACCTCAAGGAAAAGGGTTATAATGCGAGCGTGATCCACAGAGATATTAACAAAACACAGGTGTAAAGATGTCTTTTTCATCCGATATCAAAACAGAGCTTTGCGCTTCAAGACCGGCGGAATGCTGTAAAATGCCGCTTACATACGGTTTTTTGCTTTTCAGCCGGTCGTTTTCGGTGGGAAGCATAAAAATGCAAACCTCGACCGAAGCCGTGGCGCTCTTTTTTAAAAAACTGATAGGCGAGGTCTACGGCGCCGAATGCGAAGTTTTAAAAAGCGAGGGCAAGCATCCGGTTTGGCGGCTTGTTATCCCCGACGAGGCGGACCGCCTTAAACTGCTCGCCTCGGTAGACTTCGGCATTCACGAGGGCAAGATAAACCGCGAGGCGTTCTCGCGCGAGTGCTGCCGCGCAAGCTTTATAAAAGGCGCTTTTCTCGCCTGCGGACAGATAAGCGACCCGGAAAAGTCCTTCAGAGTGGATTTTCTTATCCGCGATAAGGAGCGCGCCGAGGAATTCCGCGGGATACTTAAGGAAAAATTCATCGAAACGAACATTTCGGCGCGGCAAAACGGCTATTCGGTTTACATAAAGCGTAACGAGATGATAACCAATCTTTTAACCCTCATGGGCGCATCGGGCAGAAGCCTTGAGCTGATCGAGGCAAGCATACTCAAAAGCGTTAAAAACAATATGAACCGCGCCCGCAACTGTGACAGTGCCAACCTTGACCGTATGGTGGAGGCGTCTCTCAACCAGCGCAGAGCGATAGACTGGCTCGATAAAAAAGGCATCCTTGACACCCTGCCGGACGAGCTTGTTGCGACCGCGCGGCTTCGCCGCGATAACCCGGACGCCTCGATAAAGGAGCTCTCCGCCATCTGCGGCAACGTAAGCGTTTCGGGGATTAACCACCGGCTTAATAGATTAGTGGATATATACCGGCAAAAATCGGGAAAATAAAGGAGGTGCGGCGGCATGGCGTTCTCTCATCTTCATCTTCATACCCAGTATAGTCTCTTGGACGGCTGCTGCCGTATCGGCGATCTGCTTGACAGGGCGACGGCTCTCGGTCAGACCTCGGTGGCTATGACCGATCACGGCGTTATGTATGGCGCGATCGAGTTTTATAAAGAGGCGAAAAAGCGCGGCATCAACCCGGTTATCGGATGCGAGGTCTACGTTGCGCCGCGAAGCCGCGCCGATAAACAAAAGGGACCCGACAGCGAATACAGCCACCTTGTTTTGCTTTGCGAAAACAACGAGGGCTACGAAAACCTTATAAAAATGGTATCGTTTTCCTTTACCGAGGGCTTCTACTCAAAGCCGCGGGTGGATAAGGAACTGCTTAAAAAATACCACGGCGGCATTATCGCCCTTTCCGCCTGCCTTGCGGGCGAGATACCGAAAGCCCTGCTTGCCGGCGATTACGACGGTGCGCGCGAGCGCGCCAAGTGGTATCGCTCGGTTTTCGGCGAAAACAACTTCTTTTTAGAGCTTCAGAACCACGGTCTGCCCGAGCAGGCACGGATCAACCCCTATATTTTAAAGCTTTCAAAAGAGCTTGGCATAAAGACGGTCGCCACCAACGACGTTCACTACATAAACCGGGACGATGCGTTTATGCACAAGGTTCTTTTGTGCATACAAACAGGCAGCAAAATAAACGAAAAAAACCCGATCGAATTCAAAACCGAGGAGTTTTTCCTCAAAAGCGAGAAAGAAATGCTCGAAGCCTTCCCCGATTGCCCCGAGGCGGTTGAAAACGCCGCCGCGGTCGCGGAACGCTGCCGCGTTGAATTCGAATTCGGCAAAATAAAACTGCCCTATTTCGATACCGGCGGCGAGGATCATTTTGAGTATTTCAGCCGCCTTTGCCGCGAGGGCTTTTTAAAACGCTACGGCGAGAATCCCCCCGAGGGCGCGAAAGAGCGCCTTAACTACGAGCTTTCGGTAATAAGCAAAATGGGATACGTTGATTATTATCTTATAGTGGGCGACTTTGTAAACTACGCCAGGACCCACGGTATCCCGGTAGGGCCCGGGCGCGGCTCGGGTGCCGGAAGTATAGCGGCATATTGTATTGGTATAACCGGTATCGATCCTATTAAATACGATCTTCTCTTCGAGCGGTTTTTGAATCCCGAAAGGGTATCTATGCCCGATTTTGATATAGATTTCTGTTACGTTAACCGCCAAAAGGTGATAGATTACGTTATCGAAAAATACGGCGAGGATCACGTTGCGCAGATAGTGACCTTCGGCACAATGGCGGCGCGCGCCGCCGTGCGGGACGTTGGGCGCGCAATGGATATCCCCTATGACTTTTGCGACCGCCTTGCAAAGCTTGTTCCCCACCGGCTCGATATGACTATCGAGCTCGCGCTCTCCCTTTCAAGTGATCTGCGCGCGCTCTACGATTCGGACGAGCGGGCAAAATCCCTGCTCGATATGGCGATGAAGGTGGAGGGTATGCCCCGCCACGCCTCTACCCACGCGGCGGGCGTGGTTATATCCGACCGCCCGGTAAGCGATTACGTTCCGCTATCCCTTAACGATAACGCGGTAGTGACCCAGTATACAATGACCGCCCTTGAAGAACTGGGACTCTTGAAAATGGACTTTTTGGGGCTTCGCAACCTTACGGTCATAGCGGACTGCGAAAAGGCGATAAGAAAGCGGACGCCCGACTTTTCGGCGGAAAAAATACCGCCAAACGACCCCGAGACCCTTAAAATGATGGGGAAAGGCGATACAAACGGCGTGTTCCAGTTTGAATCGGAGGGTATGAAGAGCGTTCTTACCCGCTTCGGCCCGCAAACGATAGAGGACCTCATAGCCATAATATCGCTTTACCGCCCCGGTCCTATGGATTCGATACCAACCTATATCCACAACCGCCACCACCCCGAGGACGTTAAATACGCAACCCCGCTTTTAGAGCCGATACTGCGGGTCACCTACGGCTGCATAGTTTATCAGGAACAGGTAATGCAGATATTCAGGTCGCTTGCCGGATATTCGCTCGGGCGCGCCGATATAGTGCGCCGGGCCATGGCAAAGAAAAAGCACGACGTTATGGCAAAGGAACGCGACGCTTTTATCTACGGCGAAAAAGACCAAAACGGCAATATAACGGTGGAAGGCGCCGTGCGGCGCGGCGTTCCCGAAGCGGTAGCGAAAAAGATATTCGACGAGATGTCGGCGTTCAGTTCCTACGCCTTCAACAAATCCCACGCGGCGGCTTACGGTTATCTCGCCTATATAACGGCATATTTAAAATGCCATTATCCTAAAGAATACTTTGCGGCGCTGCTTACGAGCGTGCTCGATTCATCCGATAAGATCGCCCTTTACACCGGAGAATGCAAATCCGCCGGCATAAAAATACTGCCGCCCTCGGTAAACGAGAGCGACGAGGGCTTTACCGCCACACCCGAGGGGGTGCGCTTCGGGCTTTTAGCGGTCAAGAATTTAGGCAGGGTGCTTATCGAAAAGCTTATCTCCAACCGGGAAACCAACGGAAAATACGAAAGCTTTTATGATTTTTGCGCCCGCAATTACGGCAGGGAGCTTAACCGCCGCGCCATAGAGGGGCTTATTAAAAGCGGGGCGCTCGATAACCTCGGCGCAAACCGGCGCAGTATGCTCTTTTCTCTTGATAAGGTGCTGGCGGTGCTTGACGAGGAAAACCGTTTTCACAGCGAGGGTCAGATAGGTCTTTTTGACGACGGCGAGGAAAAACGGGAGGTAGAACTGATCACTGCCGCGGAAATGCCGGCGGAGGATCTTTTAAAACTCGAAAAACAGGCGACCGGTATGTATCTTTCGGGTCACCCTATGGCGCAGTATACCGCCGCGGCAAAACGGCTCGGCTGCACACCGGTAATAAACATAATCTCGGGCAGGGTGCGCGACGGCAGCCGCGTTCGCGTTGCGGGTATACTTGATTCTATAGGCGTGCGCCAGCTTAAAAACGGAGGTATGCTTGCCTCGGCACGCATAGAGGACGTTACCGGCGCCGCCGACGTAACTGTTTTTGCCGCCGCATACGAGGCATACCGGCAGCATCTTACCGAGGACAGCGCGGTGCTTTTATCCGGCAGGATAAGCGAGCGCGAGGACCGCGACACCGAGATAATCTGCGAAAGTATAAGCCCCATTGAAGAAGACCTCGAAAAAGCGCCCGAGCAAATGCTTAAAATAAGGGTAAGCAGTATGCGCGGCGCGGATTTCCTGGCGGCTAAACGTATTCTTGAACGTTTCCACGGAAGCACGCCGGTCACGGTGTTCTGCCGCGATACCGGCAAGCGCTTTTCGGCGCCCGAGCGGCTGTTCGTTCAAAACAGCGAAAAGCTTATAAGCGAGCTTAAAGGGCTACTGGGCGAAAAAAACGTAAAGAGCGAATAAATCTTTCTTGAACTTTAATATTTATTGTTGTATAATTATTCAGTTGATTTTGGAGATGATATTATGAAAACTATCGGTGTGCTCACCTCCGGCGGCGACGCCCCGGGTATGAATGCCGCAATACGCGCGGTAGTCAGAACGGCGATTACGCTTGGAATGAACGTAAAGGGGATAAGAAGCGGTTACAGCGGTCTTATCCACGATGACGTGATAGATCTGGACGCGCGCAGCGTTTCGGATATTATAAGCCGCGGCGGCACTATGCTTTATACCGCCAGAAGCAAAAGCTTTATGACCGAGGAAGGTATGATGACGGCGGTCGAGACCTGCAAAAAGCACGGTATCGAGGGCGTTGTTGTGATAGGGGGCGACGGGTCTTTCCGCGGCGCGCGCGATCTTTCGGTCCGCGGCATACCCTGCGTAGGCGTTCCCGGGACTATCGATAACGATATCGCTTCCACCGAATATACGATAGGTTTTGATACCGCTATGAACACGGCGGTAGAGATGATAGATAAGATACGCGATACCGCCCAGTCCCACCACCGCTGCAGCGTTATTGAGGTAATGGGCAGGCATGCGGGATATATCGCGCTTCAGGTGGGTATCGCCACCGGCGCCACCGCTATCCTTGTGCCCGAGCTTACAGTCGATCTTGAAAGCGTTGTAAAAAAGATCATCGCGGTAGAAAAGACCGGCAAAAAGCATTTTATCATAGTTGTTGCCGAGGGCGTTGGCGGCGTTGATAAGATCGCGGCGTATATTCAGGAAAAAACCGGTATCGATTCGCGCGCTACGGTGCTCGGTCACGTTCAGCGCGGCGGCAACCCCACGGTTCGCGATAGGGTCCGCGCCACCCAGATGGGAAGCGCGGCGGTCCACCTTTTGTATAACGGCGTTGGCAATCGCGTTGTTGCCTACAAAAAGGGCGAAATAGTTGATTTTGATATCTACGAGGCGCTCAATATGACCAAGAGCTTTGATGAGGGTATGCTTGAAGTAGCCCATGAAACAGCAATTTAGATGTTAGATGCTAGATGCTAGACGCTAGATGCGGCGGTGAGAAATCACCGCCGCACTTTTTGGTTTTTAATAAAATTTATTGTAGTATTCGGATTTTTCGGCAAGTTTGCCGTTTAATTCTGCTTTGCCCATTTCCTCAAGCAGGGTATCTTCAAGCGAGAAAAGGTTGCACCCGAGCCCCAGCCGGTCACCGGCTATCTCGCAGCCCATCGCCGCAAGAATGGTCGGGAACATATCAAAGGTCGATACCTCCCGGTATTTTATCCGCCCCACCTTTACAGAGGAGTTTATAAAGCAGTTATATACTCTGCGGTCATATCCCGGCGTTATGTTTTCGGTAACGAACTCGTTATCCATCGTCGGATGATCGCCGAGTATCACAATGGCAGTATCCTCATAAAAATCCTGTTTTTTAAGCCAGTTTACAAAGGCATATACCTGGCGGCTCGAGCAGGCGATAACGTTCTCGTAACGCTCGGGGAACTTGTTTTGGCAAAGTCTGCAATAATAGCCGCCAACGTGGTGAGTATCCGCCGTAAGCATTGAAAAGGCAAACGGCTTATCTCCTTTTGACATCTCGGTAAGCTTCAGTTTGGCGTATTCAAACAGTTTCTCATCCTCTATGCCCCACCAAACCTCGTAATCCTTCGGCACGAAGCCCTCTTCCCGCGCGGTCAGCAAATCGAAAACATCGTCAACGCCGTGCTCTTCAAAATAAAGCTTGCGGTTTCCGAAGGTCGCGTCCGATCCGCACATAAACGCCTGGTAGTAGCCGTTTTCCTTTAGTATATCGTTAAGAGTGGTAACGCCGGGAAGCAGTTTACCGTCCGATCCGAATTCGTTGCCGTTCGCAAGGAATCTGTCAGGCAGTTTTAAGGGCACTCCCGAGGTGGAAGCGATAAGCGCGGCGATGGTCCAGTCGGTGCCGTAGGGCGAAGCAAAGCCGCCAACCGTTTCGTTTTGCGAAAAGTTTATGTTTTCCTTCGCAAGGCGGCATAACTCGGGCATGGGGTCAACGTCGTTACCGCCGTGATACTTTTCCGAAAGGAACGAGGTCTCCATGGATTCAAGATAAATAACTATGAGATTTCGCTTGTTTTCGGGAAAGGTTATCCCGGTTTGCTTCGGGTCGGTATTTCTTTCCTCAAAAAACGTAGTCGGCTTTGAATAGATATATTTAAAATATGAAATAAGGTCGACCTCTTTTGCCGCAACAAATATAAGCACTCCGGTCATTACCGCCGAGACCGTTGCCGCAAGCCACCGGGGCAACGGGAAAAGCCTTATCCCCTTTCCCTTTTCTTTACCCTTTAAAACAACTCTGCGCTTTGCCGGGCAAAAAAGCAGGAACATACAAATGCCCCAGGCGCCTACCGCCGGCAAAAGACCGCCGGTAACGTAGCTTAAAAGCATCCCCTTTTCGGTAGAGCCGGCGTTAAAGGTGAGGGTGGTTATCATCGCGATATAGCTCATCCTGCCGAATACCCGCAGATACCACCCCGCCGAAAATATGCAAAGAAGCCCTAAAAAGAGAAACGGCGCGCAGAATACGGCGGTAAGGTTAATCCTTCTTTTCTTCTTCATTTACCTCTTCCTCAACCGAAACCGTGGCCTTTTTTGAAAAAACAGCCTCTATAAGCGCGGTGACTACGGCGAAGAACAGCGCCATTACTATATAGGTTATCGCAACGTTAGGCACCATATCGCCCGCGTATAACGGGTTTGCCGCCGTGCCGAAAACGAATTTCTTAACAAGCATACATAAAAGGTTTATTATAAGCGCGTTTGTGCAGAATCTTAAAATGCTCTGTTTGGCGGTATATTCCTTTTTGGTTACTGCCTCGTATATAAAAACCGAAGTCGCCGCCGGAAAGAACAAGCAAATAAAAGCCAGCATAATAAAACCTCCGAAAATGAGTTTTAAAAAGTATACCACATTTTTTGATAAAATGCTACATTTTTATAAAAAACCGCCCGGGTAACGACCCGGGCGGAAGTATCAAGACCTTTTATTCATCCTTTTTTAAATCCTCAATTTTACCCATTACCTGCTTCTCGTTATAGAATAAGAACAGGATCGCGCCTAAAAGGCAGAACGCCGTTGCAACGTATGCGGCTATGCGGTAAGGCGCATTGTTGCTCGCGGTCGCATAACCGGTTATCGAAGTGTAAATAAGCACCGCGAGCGCCTGACCCATTTTCATGGCAAAGGTGCGCGCCGCAAAGAACATACCGCTTCGATCCTCACCGGTCTCGCGGGTGTTAAGCTCCGAAACGTCGGCAACGCAGGCTTGCGGCAGTATGCCGAGTATCGCCATAGGAACGCCCGCCGATACGGCAACTATAACGCCCCAGTAGAATCCCTGACCCGAAAGCGCGGTAATAAGGAACACCGCCGAGTAAACGAAGAAGCCTATAACTATAAGCGGCTTTTTGCCGAATTTCGGCGCCAGTATATTAACGACCGGATACAGCATAAGAGAAAACGCCGTCATTATAACCGTAAGAAGAAAAGTGCTTGTTGAAGGGATCCCCATTATTTTTGTTTCAAAATCGGCAAGTCCGGTCTGGAAAAGGGTCACCGCGAAGAAGTAAATCACGTCGGCGTAAACAAAACGGCGGAACTGACCGTTTTTAAAGGTTTTGGTAAGGGAAGAAAACGCCGGGGTTTTTACCGGCTTGCTGTCGATATAGCTTCTCTCTTTTATAAACAGCGCCGGAACGAGCATGGCTATCGCCGCGATAGCGCACATAATGCCCACCGCGTATTTTATGGCGTTTTCATCCGAGCCGGCTATTCCTTTAAGCATACTCGCAAGATTGGGAAGAAAGGTTGCGATTGAAAGACCTACTATGTATGTAAAAGATATATATGTGGAAACGTTTATGCGGTGCTCCTGCGTATCGCCGAGTTCTGCGATAAGAGCGTTATAGGGCGTGCAGTAGATGGTCATAAACAGATAGAAGACCAACATAAGCACAAACATAAGCACCGTGTTTACGGTAACGCCGAAAAGGGTTGGAACAACAAATACCGCAACTGTGCACGCCGCAAAGGGTATGGCGATAGCGCGCATAAAGGGTATTCTTCTGCCGCCCTTGAAATTCGCCCTGTCCGACCAGGAGGCAACAAGCGGATCGGTGACGGCGTCAAACACCCTGCCCACCGCCTGGATAAGACCGAAAATGGTAATAATGCTTAAAAACTTGTAATCGGTAATGAAGGCTTTGAAAATACCGTTTGTCCATGTGTCGTTATCGGCAACGCCGGCAAACATATGGACTACCCACGTTGCGATTATGCCCGAAAGTAAACTCCAACCGAACTGACCCACGGCAAATATCCATAACAGCCCGTTGGTTATCGGTTTTTTGGTGCTGGTGCTCATAAAATCCACTCCTTTAATAATATGCTGATATATTCAAAGACTAAACGTCTTTATTTAAGAAAGATCGGATTAGTCCAGGCGAGGCGCCCCTCGCTGTCACCCACGCTTACCCGCACGTAATCGTAGGGTGCGAAATTCTTGGTCAGATCAAATTCGGCGCGGGTGAGTTTGCCCTCGCTGTCACGGATAACGGTAGTCGGGTGCCTTTCGGAATGAAGGCGGATCTTTGCCGCGGGGGAACATTCCACCACCGCCTTATCGCCGTCTACGTAAAAATCGTATATCTCCGGTCCGCAGGAAGAATAAAATTTTCCCTCTTTCAGCGCGGCTATAATATCGTTTACGTTGTTTTCGGCGTTCACCATAACGTAGCCGTTGCAGTATTCGCGCTTAGCGTGCGCATCGTCCACCGCAACGCCGTATATCCTTTTGCCCATACCGAGAAGCTGATCCCAGTAAGGCGCGTCATAATCCATATCATTGTTAAAATCACAGCCGGTATTGTATATTTCCACGGCAAAATTGCCCTCAAGCTTGCCGAAATGCGCCACCGCCGTTGCGCTCCACTCGGGGTGGCAGTAGATGGTTATATTACCCTTTTTATGTATGGTATCGAGGGTCGCCTGGTATTCCTCCTGCGTATCGGCTCTCACCGAAGGATAGTATTCATCCTGACCGTAAAGGTTGCCGCTTTCCTTTTCGGGACCTAAACAAACGCTGTGAAAGGTGCGTATGCCGCTGATACCTTCGACCTGGTGGTTGTTATACTCCATGCCCGGGATGATTGTTATATCCACCTCCGGCGCAAAGTTTTTATAGTTATAAAGCCGGTGATCGGTAAGGGCTAAAAAATCATACCCTTTTTGCTTGTGAAGCCGAATGGTCTCTTCCGGGGAAAGCTCCCCGTCCGACCTCGTGGTATGGCAATGAAGCCCGCCCTTCAACATCCTTTTCTTATCTATAAAAGCCTGCTGCCGGATCATACTATCATCTCCGTAATATTCTTATTTTATTTTACCATAAACGAGGGCTTTTTTCAATATAAATAAGCAGATAAATATTCCTCTTTGCCTTCCTTTACACAAGGGCGGCAAAGAGGAAGTTTTATTTATTGTTTTCCCCGTAATAGTCCGCGGTTTTCCGGGCGAATTCGGGCGTTACGCCAAAGTAATCCGCCAAAAGGTAGATATCATCGTATCCGTGGCGCAAAGCCCAGAAATACCGGGTGCGCGGGATAAGGCGTTTTATCGCCCATACGTTCGCCCGGCGCTCGTGCTTGCCGCGAACGTCGCAGGGCGAATACATATTATAAAAGCTCATGGTCTCGCAATGCCCGAGCTCGTGCGCTAAACACACCTTTTCATCGGCGCCGGATATGCCGCCGTCCAACCCTACAAACAATCCCGAGTCCAAACAGAGCGAAACCGATTTGTTGCGGCTTAACCTGAACCGCTCAACGGTTATGCCCCGCCGCTCGGCGATACGGTAAAGTTCGGTTGTTTTCATTTTCTTCCTTTCTCCGCGATATATTTTGCGTAGTTCTTGACCTCGTTCCACATCTCATCGGTCACTTCGCCCTCGCCGCCGAAAAGCGCCACCTTAAGCGCCTCTTCGCTTGCGGTATTAGTGCCGCCGTAAAGATAATCGACCGTAACGCCGAAGTAGGCGGCGATCGCCGCCAGCACCTTTGCCGAAAGCGTTTTGATCCTGCCGTATTTATAATCGGTAAGAATGGCGCGGCTTATTCCGCACTCCTTGCACATCGCGGTAACGTTTACTCCCTTTTTTCTGCACAAACCCTCGATACGCTCATATATTTCGGACATGCTTACTCATCCTCCAAAATAATTTTTACTAATTTTCGTAAAAAACACTTGACTTTTACGAATTTCAGTAATATAATGTTTTTGCAGTTACGAAATTCCGTAAAATTTCCCCTACGTTTGCAATTATATTACATAATTTCGTAATTGTCAAGAAAAAATAATAAGGAGGAATTTTAATGCACCATTGTCCGGACTGTAACGTTTTTGTTGAGGACCCCATAGTTAAAAACTTTAAAATATCGGGCAAAAATCAGAAGAAGCTTTTATGCCCGGTATGCCTTGGCGAGCTTAACGACGCCCCCGCCGAATACTGCCGCTACTGCGGCAACCGCCTTTCTCCCGGCACGGCGGACGGCTACTGCGGCGATACCTGCCGCCGCCTCGGTCGCCGCCTTTGGACGCGCGAGCTTATCCGCCGCCGCAGGATAAAGGACGATCCGCTGGCGCGCATACTCCGTATGCTTACTTCCTACAACAAAGAACACAACACCAATTTAAGCTACGGTCAGTTCGTTTCCTTCGTTCTGCCCAAGCTCGATAAAAGGAAAAAGCGCGCCTATGGATATTGATTTTGTAAGAGAATACCTTAAAAAATACCGCTTTTTGATAACCAGGATATCCCGCCTTAAATCAATGGTGAAGCTCTGCCCGGAAAAGAAACGCGAATACTTATCCGAAGCAAAACGGTGCGCGGGCGAGCGCGACGAGATAGAGGCGGTCATAAACTCGGCGGACGGCGGACTCTTAAGCGAAATACTCGCCCTTAAATATATGTGCGGCAGGACCATAGACGATATCTCCGCCGAAATATGCTACAGCCGGCGCCAGACCGAACGCCTGCATATAAAAGCGCTTTGCGCCCTTTTAAAAAATAAAAAAATTGCCTCTTTACAAACGGGGCAAAAAATTTTATAATATATACAGAACATTTGTTCTTTGCGGGGGTGCGCTTTTTGAAAGATAGAATCATTCTTCACTGTGATCTTAATAATTTCTTCGCTTCGGTATCGCTTCTCGAAAGACCGGAGTTAAAAGAAACGCCGGTTGCCGTTTGCGGCAGCGTTGAAGCGCGGCACGGCATAGTGCTTGCCAAAAACGAGGCGGCAAAAAAGTATGGCGTTAAAACCGCCGAGGCGGTATGGGAGGCAAAGAAAAAATGCCCGGATCTTGTTATACTGCCGCCCGATTACGAAAAATACCACGCCTTCTCCCTTGCCGCAAGGGAGATATACGCACGTTATACCGACCTTATAGAGCCCTTCGGTATCGATGAATGCTGGCTGGACGTTACCGGCAGCACCCTGCTTTTCGGCTCGGGCGAGGAGATCGCCGATAAGATACGAAACGATATAAAGCGCGAGCTCGGCGTTACAATATCGGTTGGGGTCAGCTTTAACAAGGTATTCGCAAAGCTCGGCTCGGATATGAAAAAGCCGGACGCGATAACGGTAATAAGCAGGGAGAATTTCAAAAAGAAGGTATGGCCGCTTCCCGCGGGCGATCTGCTTTTTATCGGCAAGCACACGGTGGAGAAACTTAACGGCAGCGGCGTTTTCACGGTGGGCGACCTTTCGCTTTGCGATGACGATATGCTCCGCCGCCTCTTTGGCAAAAACGGACTTTTGCTTAAAAAATACGCCCTGGGTCTTGACGATTCGCCCGTTTGCCCGCCCGACGAAAACTATAAGCCCAAAAGCGTTGGCAGAAGCACCACTCCCGACCACGATATAACCGACCGCGGCGAGGTGTGGCGGATATATCTGAAGCTTGCCGAGCAGATATCGGATGAACTGCGGCAGACCGGTCTTTACGCCACCGGCGTTCAGATCCACACCCGCGATACGTCCCTTAATATAAAAGAGGTCGCCCGCGCCACCGCCGTGCCGGTAAATTCCGCGCTGCTTATAGCAAAATACGGCATGGAGCTTTTCGATAAGACCTACCGCTGGAACCTGCCCCTTCGCTCGGTCGGGATAAGGGCTATAAACCTTAAGGGCGATAACGTGGCTGTGCAGGAGGATCTTTTCGGGCTGAGCCTAAAGGACGAAAAGATCGAAAAGGTGGAGGATTCGCTTTTTGATCTCCGCAACCGCTTCGGCAAAAGCAGTATAAAGCGGGGAAGAACTATTTTTTAACTCCGCGCGGCGGCAACGAACGCAAAACGCGGGCTTAAAGGTTTTGCCTTAAGCCCGCGTAATTTATATACTGTATCTTTTAATCAAGCGTGTTCTTATCCTTCGTTTTCTTGATCACTATAACGGTCACGACCGCCGCGATAAGTATTGCCGCAGTAATGGACGTCCATATGATCACAAGCGGAGTAAAGAACCCGGCAAAAGAAGCGAAAAAGCCGTTCTTTTCAACTTCGCCCTGCCTGTTTTCGCCGATCTCTTCACCGGTAAACGGATCTACCTCGGGTCCTGAATAATCGCCCGATTCGCCTTCGCTGTTGCCTAACGGATTTTCCTCCGGCCCGGTATAATCGCCGTTTCCGTCCCCGGCGCCGGTGGTAAGCGTATCGCCCGCCGCGCCTTCGCCGCTGACGGTCACGTAGCCCTTGCCTTCTGCGAAAACAACGTCGTTTCCGTCCGCTCCGAAGGTAAATCCCTCTTCCTTAACGGGCGTTACGGTTATTTCGTATTTGCCGGGTTTTGCGTTTTCGGTGCCGAAGGTAAGGGTCACGAAATCAACGTCTTTAACGTCCTTCGGATTGCCTACTTCCACCCAGTTTATGCTAACGGGGGATTTGCTCTTATCGGAAGTTTCAAACATTCCGCCTATCTCTTCGCTTTTCCCCACGCTCTTTAAGGTAAGCGAGGGATCAAAGGATACCTGTATCTTTGCCGCGATAAGGCCGGGGTTGTTGCCAAACGATACCGTTACCGTGGCGTCCCCGCCCGCCTGCACCGATGCATCGGACACAAGATACGCCGGGCTTTCCGCCGATACGAACATACCGCAGGAGAATACCGCCAGAATCAAAACAACGGTTAAAACCGAAATCAACTTTTTCATTATATTGCCTCCGAAATATATTTATTTCCCGTATATTATACTCTAAAACGCCTAAAAATTCAAGTTAAAAAAATAAGCCGTGCCCGTCCGCTTTTTAACGGGCTCCGGGAAGAATAAAACTTGGTAACAAAATCGTTATCTTTGTTGAAAATTTTGTTTTACGGTGATATACTCTCATCAGTGCTTTATTTGTGGGGATGTTTATGCAGAACAAAAAATTATACCTGATCCTCGGCGTTTGTATCGCCGCCGCGCTGGTTATGATCGCCGCGGTGCTGATAATCCTTCGCGCCAACGATGCGCGCATAGAGTTCAGCATTCCGGAGTATTCGGTGGAAACGGTGGAATTCGGCGGAGAGTGGACCGCGCCGGAGGTAAAAGCTTATCTTAAGGGCAATATTTTCAATAAATCGGGCAAAGAGATAGAGGTTACCCGCGAGGGCGATGCGAATACTTCCGAGCTTGGCGAATACCGCATAGTATATTCGGCTTCGGCCGATCTTGTAAGCGGCAGCGCGGAATACGTGGTAAAGGTGGTAGATACCACCCCGCCGGTCATCACCCTTGCCGCCGCAAAAAGCGAGTTTCTCTACGTTGGCGATACCTATGCCGAGGCGGGCTTCACCGCGACCGACGCGGTGGACGGCGACCTGACCGGCAGCGTTACCGCGACCGATATCGATACCTCTACCCCCGGGCAAAAGGAGATAACCTATACCGTTACCGATCAAAGCGGCAACGTTTGCACCGCCACCCGCACCGTGGTGGTCCGGGAAAAACCGGCGCCCACCCAGGTGATAGATTCTCCTCCCTCAACCGGAGGCGGCGTTATCTACCTTACTTTTGACGACGGACCGAGCGCCTATACCGCGACCCTTCTCGATATTCTCAAAAAGTATAACGTTAAGGCGACCTTCTTTGTTACCGGCAGCGGCGACCGCTCGCTCATAGCCCGCGAGGCGGCGGAGGGTCACAGCGTTGGCATCCACACGCTTACCCACGAGTATTCTAAGATCTATGCGAGCGTGGATGCGTATTTTGCCGATCTTAACGCGGTAAACGAGATAATAAAGGAGCAAACGGGCGAATACTCGAAGCTCGTGCGTTTCCCGGGCGGCAGCTCTAACACCGTAAGCAAAAAATACTGCAAGGGTATTATGACGCAGCTGGCGGCTGAACTTGAGGCGAAGGGCTATAAATACTTCGACTGGAACGTTTCCAGCGGCGACGCCGGCGGCACCACCGTTTCGGATACCGTTTACACAAACGTTATAAACGGCGTGCGCGGCAAGGCGTATTCGATAGTGCTTCAGCACGATATAAAAAATTTCAGCGTTAACGCGGTAGAGCGCATTATCGTATGGGGACTTAACAACGGCTATACCTTTGCTCCCCTTACGCCGGACAGCCCCACCGTTCACCAGCATATAAATAATTGATATTAGACGGTAGACGTTGGTGCCTGCGGCGCAATATATAATAGGGACGATGTGGGCATCGTCCCCTACGAAACATCAATATAGATTGATGCGCCTTCGGCGCACATATTGTCTGATATCTGAAATCTGTCATCTGAAATCTGAAAGCGGCGGGAGAATCCCGCCGCTTTTGTTTATACTATCGATGCTATCCAGCCAACAAGCTTTTGTATCATTCCGCCGTAGGTTATAAACAACGGCGCGAAAACGACCGCCACTATGGTCATAAGCTTTATAAGAATGTTTATGGCGGGGCCGGAGGTATCCTTGAAGGGATCGCCCACCGTATCGCCCACTACCGCGGCGCGATGCGCTATAGAGCCCTTGCCGCCGAAGGCGCCGCCTTCTATGAACTTTTTGGCGTTATCCCAGGCTCCGCCCGCGTTGGACATCATAATAGCCAGCAGCACGCCCGATAAAAGCGCGCCAACGAGCATTCCGCCGAGCGCCTCCTTGCCCATCAAGAGCCCTATAAGAAGCGGTGCCAGAACAGCAAGCACAGCAGGGATTATCATCTCGCGCAGCGCGGCAGAGGTGGATATCGAAACGCATTTTGCGTAATCCGGTTTTTCGGCGCCCTCCATAATGCCCTTTTTCTCGCGGAACTGGCGGCGGACCTCTTCTATCATCTTGTTTGCCGCCTTGCCTACCGAATTCATTGTAAACGCCGAGAACATAAAGGGGAGCATGGCGCCGATAAACGCGCCCGATATTACCCACGGATTAAGGAAGTTTATGTTCTTTATATGCGCAACGTTGGCGTATGCCACGAACAGCGCCAGCGCGGTAAGCGCCGCCGAGCCGATCGCAAAGCCCTTGCCTACCGCCGCGGTGGTGTTGCCCACCGAATCAAGCTTATCGGTTATCTCGCGCACCTCTTTAGGCATACCGGACATCTCTGCTATGCCGCCCGCGTTATCCGAAACCGGACCGTAAGCGTCAACCGCTATTGTCATACCCGCGGTGGAGAGCATACCTACCGCCGATATGGCGATACCGTAAACGCCGCCTAATATATAGGCACCCACTATGCCCGCCGCGATAATGACTATCGGCACTACGGTAGACATCATACCAACCGCCAGACCGCTTATTATGGTGGTCGCGTCACCCGTTTCGGATTCGTGGGCTATGTTGCGCACGCTCCTGAAACGGTCGGAGGTATAGTATTCGGTTATCTGTCCTATCGCGGTCCCGACGGCAAGACCGATTATTACAACGCCGGCAAGCTTATACGTATCAAAAAAGGTTTTTGAAAGTATTACCGCCGCTACCGCCGAAAGTCCCGCGGAAACGTAGGTCCCGATATTGAGCGCCCGCTCGGGGTTGGCTTTTTTGCCTCCGCGCACCGCAAGGATACCGATTATCGAGGCGATTATGCCCACCGCCGATATGATAAGCGGGAAAAGCGCGCCAAGCACCTGCTTGCCCTCGTATCTGAATCCCGCGGCAAAGGCAAGGGTTATAGCCGAAATGATCGAGCCCACGTAAGATTCAAACAGATCGGAGCCCATACCGGCGATATCGCCGACGTTATCGCCAACGTTATCGGCGATGACCGCAGGGTTGCGGGGATCATCCTCGGGGATGCCCACCTCTACTTTACCTACAAGATCGGCGCCAACGTCGGCGGCCTTTGTATATATACCGCCGCCTACTCTGCCGAAAAGCGCCATACTTGAAGCGCCGAGCCCGAACCCGGTAAGGCACTCTGCCGCCGTTCTGTCATCAAGGATCAGAAAGGCAAGTCCAACGCCCGTTATGCCGAGCCCCACTACGCAAAGTCCCATAACCGCGCCCGATTTAAAGGCAACGCCGAGCGCCTTATTCATGCCGCCCTTTTCCGCCGCCGCCGCGGTGCGCACGTTGCCCTTTGTTGCAACCTGCATACCGAAGTATCCCGCAAGCACCGAGAAGAGCGCCCCGGCTACGTAAAGCACCGCCGTTACGGCACTGCCGAGAGCAAAGCCGATAGCAAGCGCCAGAGCCGCTATGACTATTGCCATAGTCACATACTCGCGCCTTAAGAACGCCATAGCGCCCGAATGGATATAGCCGGATATCTCGCGCATACGGTCGTTACCGGTATCCTGCTTTGATACCCAGATCGCGAGAGCACCCGCAACGGCAAGGGCGATAACGCCCGCCGCAGGGGGAAGAATTCGTAAAATGTTTTCCATAAAATGCACCAAACAAATATATATTTTCTAAGACTTGGCGGGCGGATGATTCCACCCGCGGACGCCTTTAACTAACAACTAATAACTAAAAACTAAAAACTAATCACTAATAACTGAAAACCAAAAGCCGCACGTTCGTCTACCGTCTAACGTCTAACATCTAACATCTAAAGTCTAACATCTGCCGTCTACCGTCCAACATCTAACGTCTAACATCTAACGTCTACCGTCTACCGTCTGAAACGGGCGACCCGTAATCGCCCCTACAAACGGTCAATCTATATTGATGTTTCGTAGGGGACGATGCCCACATCGTCCCGCTTTTATAAAACGCGCCGCAGGCTCCAACGTCTAACGTCTATTGTCTAACGTCTACCGTCTAAAACTGATGAGTGAACAAAATTGCTCCACGGTGAGGCCGTGGAGCAATCTGTATTGTTTTGATATTAAGAAGCGAACGGATCCTCTTCTTCACCGGGGTAGTCGCCGCTGGAGGCCATTATTATATCTTCAACATCAATTTCATAGATCTCAAGATCAGCTTTTTTAAACATTGTAGTATATCCTCCTCTCAAATTAAGCGAACGCCTGGTTGAGGTAGTATGCATAGTTCATCATCCACTGGAATACGGCAGCGTCACTCTTGGTAGAACGTGCCTTGGCATACTTACCGAAGCTGTAAGAAATGGTCTTCGCGCTGTTCTTAACACCGATCTCGATGTCGCCGGTCAAATACTTGGTCGGGATATCGGAAACTGTGAGGGTGTCACCGGTAAGGGCAACTTCCTTAGAATATACGAGTTCGCCGGAATCATAAACCTTAACGGTTGCGTTAAGACCGGTTGTGTCGAAGCGTAAATTCATCTTCGGCTTATAACCTGTGGTTACGCTGACCTTGGAAAGGGTCCAAGTATCATCGGAACCGGTTGCAACAGCCGCCTTGCTTGTGGGCAGAGTCCAGTCAGCAACGCCGGTCTTGGCATCGCCGAATGAATCGGCAAGGCCTGCAAACTCAGCTGTATATTTACCGAAGTTCCAAAGTGATTTAGCATAGTTCTTCTCTGCCGCGGTACCGTCTGAAATCAGAGCCTCAAGATACTGCTTAACGCTATATTCCCACTTGTCGCTTATTGTGGTTGCGCCGCCGGCAGCAACCGCTATAAAGTTACCGGTTATGGGTCTGCCCATACGGCCAACGCCGCCGTTTCTGCCGCAGGGGAATACATAGTAATCGGTGCCGCCATCGTTCATTACGCCGCTCTTAGTCGAGGTAGCAGTTTCGGTTACGTTGTTGCCTAAATCGTCATTCGTCTGATAAGAATATGTGAAGTAAACGGTTTGGTAAGCATCAACAGCGCTCTTTGGAACTAAAGCGTTGAGAACGGTATCGCCGTCATTCGTGAAGGAAAGAACGGCTTTCTTTGTATCGGCAAGAGCGTTGGTGGTAAGAGAACCGGTATCGCTTATCTCGGTCTCAACTTCAGAGCAGCCCGCTACCGAACAAGCGTGGGTAGTAACGTTGCCGGTGGTGGTGGTATCGCCGTTAAAGTCATGAACGTGGATAGTGCCCGAAGCGTTGGAGCAGGTATAGGACTCCTCAACGGTGTTGGTGATGGTTATCGAACCTGCGGTAACCGTCCAGGCAGTGCCTGCCGCCTTATTCGCAAGAGCGCCATCGTTGATCGTGAACTTAGCAACGAGCGTAAGGCTTGTTGCCGATACGATATCGGGGGTAGCGCTCTCAGAGAAGCCTGCGAACAGAACCTTGCTGTTTGCCGGGTTCACATAGATATGGAAGCCCTCGGTTGCGGTTGAGCAATCAATAAGCGTAAGGCCGGTCGCACTGAAGGTAAAGCTGCCGGCGGTGAAAGCATCAGCGCTTGTAAAGGTTACCTCTGCGGAAACGTAAGACGCCTTATCACCCTGATAATAAGCAGCACCCGTAACGGTTGCGGTAGCGGTGTGCGTATCGGCGAAAACCGCGCCGGTAAATACGGCGGTAAGGCAGAGCGCCATAACGCAAACTATCGCAATTACTTTGGAAATTGTTTTCTTTGACATTAAAACCTACTCCTAACTGGCATAAGCCAAATATGTATGATTATATACCGAACAAACTTCGGCTCACCGTAATTATAACATCGGTATAATATAAATGCAAGCATTTTTTCAAAAAAAATGCACAAAAAATTTTATCGTTTTGCGCATTTCCTACAATTCGCATTTATGCCGAAAACCGCCTGTTTCAAACAACTTGACATTTATCCGTAAATTCATTATCATATACACAAGATGTTGTGTTTGAGGTGAAAAAGTGAAATTAAAGTGTCAATTTGTTATAAATAACGTTGCGGGCGAATGCATAGCCGTTCCGGTGGGCAAAAACAGCGATTTTCACGGTTATATAAAGCTTAATGAGACCGGAAAGGACGTTTTTGAGCTTTTAAAGAAGGATACCGACAGGGCGAAGATAATATCCGCGCTTGCCGCAAAGTATCCCGAAGCCACGGCGGCGGAGATAGAAGAAAGCGTTGATAACGTTATAAACAAGCTCAAAGCGGCGGATATGCTGATATGAACGGAAAAGAAAACCTCGAATCGGTAATGGCAGCCATACGCAAAGATGGCAAGGCGTTTTTTTACACCCGCGGTTACAGTATGCTGCCTATGCTGAAAGAGGGCAGGGATATATCGGTGCTGGTGCCGCTTGACCGCCCGGCGGAAAAGGGTGAGGTAGTTCTGTTTGTCCGCCGTTACAGGGACGATCAGCTGGTGCTTCACCGCGTTATACGCCGCCGCGATGACGGCACATACATAATAAGGGGCGATAACACCTATTATAACGAGCCGGTAAAGGAAGAAAACGTTCTCGCTTTGCTTGACGGGTTTTTCCGCAAAGGAAGATACCACAGCTGCAAGGATTCGCGGCGTTACAGGATATACGCGGTGTTACGCATGTTCTTTTTCCCTTTGCGCAAGTTTACAAGGCAGACCCTGCGCGTTGCCGCCGCAAAGATAAAAAACAACGTGTTCCACCTTAATAATCTGCACCTTGACGATATACTCGGCAGGAACAGATCAGAGAAATAAAACGCCCAGCACAACAAACGCCGCGCAGGCGGGAAGTCCGAAAACCGCCGCCGCGGGCAGTGTATATATATTTATAGGTATGCGCACGCCGGTCCAAAACCCCGCCGCGTTGACCAGAACGAGCGCCGCCAACCCTAAAAGAGCGTTTATCGCCGCCGACCTTAAAGGCCGGCGGCTTTTTATATGAAAAAACAGTATGATCGCCGCAAAAACCGATAAAACGGTTGCGGCAATTATTGCGATCGCGTTCATAATACCACCCGATATTATATATGAACGCGCGCGCATATATATGCTGTGCCGATCACTCTATACCGAGCACCTTATACCCCGCGTTTTCCACCGCGACGGTAAGCGCGGCGTTATCCGCGGCGCCGGAAAGTTCTATCAGGGCGGTGCCGGTTTCGTGGCTTACCCTGGCGCACGCGACCCCATCTACCGCCTCGAGCGCGGCTTTTATGCGCGCCTCACAATGGGCGCACATAACGCCCTCTATCTTCATTGTTATCATCATCTTTCCCTCCTTTGCCTCTTCGGCGCAAACGCGCCCCGAAGCGATAAACGGCTTAAAAAGATTAAGCCGCAGTGAATTTGAAACCACAAACACGCTCGATAAGCTCATCGCCGCCGCGCATATCATAGGATCGAGCGTAACGCCGAGCCCCGCGAACACTCCGGCGGCAAGCGGTATACAGGCGGCGTTATAAAAGAACGCCCAGAACAGATTCTGTTTTATGTTGCGGTATGCCGCGCGGGAAAGCTTTATCGCCGTTACTATATCGGAAACGTTGCTTTTTACAAGAACGATATCCGCCGACTGCGCCGCGATATCGGCTCCGGCGCCTATGGCTACGCCGGTATCGGCAACGGTAAGGGCGGGGGCATCGTTGATACCGTCGCCCGCCATAAGGACCTTACCTTCGTTTTTCAGCTCACGTATCCTGTTTGCTTTATCCCCGGGCAGTAATCCGGCGAACACCTCGTCCGCTCCCGCCGCCCTTGCCACGACCGACGCGGTGGCGGGGTTATCGCCCGTAAGCATTACCACGCGAAGCCCCATACGTTTAAGCTCGGCGACGCCCTCTTCGGCATCCGGTTTAAGACTGTCCGCCACAAAGATAACGCCGAGAACCTTATCTTCAAGAGCAAAAACAAGCGGCGTTTTCCCCTCGCGCGAGAGTTCTTCGGTTTTTTCGGCTACGTCATCCGGTATACGCGCACAGCGGCGTATATATTCGATATTTCCGCCAAACGCCTTTTTGCCGCCTACGGTCGCGGTAACTCCGCCGCCGGGAACTGCGGTAAAATCTTCCGCTTCGCCGCCGGTTTTATACTCTTTTGAATATTCGGTGACCGCATACGAGAGCGGATGCTCGCTTTTTTCTTCGAGGGCATATGCAAGTGCTAAAAGCTCCGCGCGGTTTACGCCATGCGCGCAATAAATATCGGTAACAACGGGTTTGCCCTCTGTAACGGTCCCCGTTTTATCGAGTGCCGCTATCTTTGCTTTGCCCGCCTCTTCGACCGCCGCCGCGTTCTTAAAAAGCACGCCGTGTTTGGCACCCACGCCCGAAGCCGCCATTATGGCGACCGGCGTGGCAAGTCCTAAAGCGCAGGGGCAGCTGATGACCAGCAAGCTCACCGCGCGGGTGAGCGCCACCGAAAACGGATAGGAAAGCGCCAGCCACACCGCCGCGGTTATAGCCGCTATAAGCAGCACCGCCGGCACAAATACGCCCGCCGCCTTATCCGCCGCCTTTGCTATAGGCGCCTTGCCCGCCGCCGCGTCGGCAACGGTTTTTATAATGCCGCGAAGCATCGTATCGCCGCCCACCGCGGTGGCGCGTATCTCCATATATCCGGAAATATTTACCGTGCCCGAAAAAACGCCCGATCCCTCGGTTTTATCAACCGGTATGCTCTCGCCCGTGAGCGCCGATTCATCGACCGCGCTGTAGCCTTTTATAACAACGCCGTCCGCCGCGATACTTTCGCCCGGGCGCACAGCCACTATATCGCCCGCCTTAATATCGGATATCGCCACCTTTTCTTCCACGCCGTTTCTTATCACGGCGGCGGTATCGGGAACAAGCCGGGCAAGCGCGTTTATCGCGTTTGTCGTTTTGCCCTTCGCGCGCGCCTCAAGCATTTTGCCGAGCGTTATAAGGGTAAGTATCATCGCGGCGGATTCAAAATAGTAATCGCCGGAAAATCCCGGATCGCGCATCGTTTTTATAAGCACCGCCACGCTGTAAGCAAAAGAGGCAAACGAGCCGAGCGATACGAGCGTATCCATATTCGGCGCCAGCTTAAAGGCGCCCTTCGCCCCGCTTATAAAAAACCTGCCGTTTATAACCATTACCGCCGAGGTAAGGATCATCTGCACCGCGCCCGATACGGCACGGTCGTTTTCAAGAAAGCCCGGCAGAGGCAATCCGAGCATAACGTGCCCCATGGTCATATACATAATAAGCGCAAGAAACAAAAGCGACCACAAAAACCGCTTGAGCAAAGGTTTGTGGGCGCCGTTGCCGCGAGCGGCGGCAACACGCTCCTCGTCTGCGGGCGCCGCGCCGTAGCCCGCCCTTTTAACGGCGGCAACTATTTCTTCATCGGATGCCGTGCCCGAAACCGCCATTATGTTCGTAAGCAGGTTTACACTGCACTCATCCACGCCGGCAACGCCGGACACGGCTTTTTGCACCCGCGCACTGCAGGCGGCACAGCTCATACCGGTTATATCAAATTTACGCATCTTATCACCCGTTACGGTTTTTGAACTTCAAGAACCGTGCTTTCGGCAAAGCGGACGGTCTCCATTGCGTCCTTCGCATACTTATCGGCGCCTATCGCGGCGGCGTATTCCTCGGTTAGCACCGCGCCGCCCACAACCGTTTTGCACCACGGAGCGCGCCGTTTTAAAAGCTTTATCGTTTCCTCCATCGCGGGAACGGTAGTTGTCATAAGGGCGCTCAGTCCCGCAAGCGGAGCGTGAAGTTCGCAGACCTTATCCGCTATTGTTTCGGGCGGAACGTCCTTGCCGAGGTCCGCCACGTTAAAGCCGTAGTTCTCAAGTAAAAGCTTTACTATGTTTTTGCCTATATCGTGGATATCTCCCCGCACGGTGGCGATAACGAAATCTCCCCGGCTTCCCGTTTTTGCCGAAACGTTCAGCGCACCCTTTATCACCTCGAACGCGCCCTTTGCCGCCTCGGCGCTCATAAGAAGCCCCGGCAGGTAGACCGTTTTGTTTTCAAATGCGGTCCCAACGCCGTTTAACGCCGGAATGATAATGCCGTTTACTATATCGAGCGGCGGCATCTCTTTAAGCAAAGCCCTCGTATAGCCCGCCGCCTTTTCTTTTAAGCCCTTTTCTATCGCCCGGGAAAGCCCTTCGGCGGCGTTTTCTTCCTGCTCCTCGCGCCCGGCGGTCGAGGTTTGCCCCGCCGCGGCGGAAATATAGGATTCAAAATTATTGTCAAGGCCCTTTAACGCCCGGTAGGCGCGGTAGGTCGTCATCATTTTTTCGGAAAAAGGATTCATTATCGCGGCGGATAGTCCGTTTTGAAGCGCCATTGCAAAAAAGGTGCCGTTAAGCTCTTCCCGCCCGGGCAGACCGAACGAAACGTTCGATACTCCAAGAGAAGTATTTGCACCGAGTTCCTCTTTTATCGCCCTTACCGCGCCGAGCGTTGCCGCCGCGGCGTTCTTATCGGCGCTTACCGCCATTGCAAGAGGATCAAAAACGATATCTTTTCCGGCTATCCCGTATTTTGCCGCTTCGCGCAGTATCTTTTTTGCGATCTCTACCCTGCCCTCTGCCGTTTCGGGTATGCCGTTCTCGTCAAGGGTGAGCGCAACACAGACGCCGCCGTATTTTTTTGCAAGCGGGAATACCGCTTCCATACTCTCTTTCTTGCCGTTTACCGAGTTTATCATCGCCTTGCCGTTATACGCTCTCAGCGCCGCTTCCATTGCGGCGGGCGAGGCGGTATCTATCTGAAGCGGCAGATCGGTCACCGCCTGCAGTTCGCAAACGGTATTTTTAAGGACTTCCGCCTCATCGATACCCGGAACGCCCACGTTTACGTCCAGTATATGGGCGCCCTTTTCCTGCTCGGCTATGCCCTCGGCGAGGATATAACCGATATCGCCCTCTATAAGCGCCTCTTTAAGTCGCTTTTTGCCGGTTGGGTTTATGCGCTCGCCTATAAGCACCGGCTCGCCGCCGAAGGTCACAGCCCTTGTATACGAGGATACCGCCGTTATGTTTTTATCGGTCACCTTTACCGGCGCGATACCGGAAATACGGGCTATAAGCTCGCTTATATACTCAGGCGTTGTTCCGCAGCAGCCGCCCACGATGCGAACGCCTCTTTTTACGAGCGCCGCAATCTCTTTTGCGAATTCCTCTTTTGTTACGTCAAACACCGTTTTGCCGTTCTCGCTTCGCGGCAGTCCGGCGTTCGGTTTAAGTATTATCGGTATCGAGGCACAGCGGAGCAGTTCCTCAATAACGGGGGCAAGCTGCCTCGGTCCGAGCGAACAGTTGGCGCCCATCGCCGCCGCGCCCATTCCCTCGATAAGCGCCGCCATTGCGGCGGGAGAGGCGCCGGTCATCAGCTTGCCGTCGGTCCCGTAGGCGTTTGAAACTATCACCGGCAGATCCGAGTTTTCCTTGGCGGCAAGCAGCGCCGCCTTGGTCTCGTAGCTGTCGTTCATCGTTTCTATAAGGATAAGGTCGGCGCCCGCCGCCGTGCCGAGCCGCACGGTTTTTGCGAACAGCGCGACCGCCTCTTCAAACCCGAGATCGCCGAGCGGCTTTAAAAGCTTGCCGCAGGGGCCTATATCGAGCGCAACGAATTTCTCCTGCGGAGCGGCGCTCTGCAGGGCGGCGGCTTTTGCGTTAGCTATCGCCGCGTTTATTGTTTTTTCGAGTTCGTCCTCGCAAAAATTCAGGGAGTTCGCGCCGAAGGTGTTGGCGCAAACAACGTTGCTCCCCGCGTCAAAATATGCTTTATGTAAACCCGCTACGGTCTGCGGGCGGGTAACGTTCCACCGCTCGGGGCGCTCGCCCGGCTTTAGCCCCGCCTCTTGTAGGAGAGTGCCGGTGCCGCCGTCAAAGCAGACGATATTCTGTTTTAAAAATTCTTCAAATCTCATATGTTACCTCTGTATGCGCAGTCTTTGTTGCCGCACAGATCGCATTTGCCGGTTTTTTCACCCGCCGCCTCGGTAAGGCCTGCGATCGCCGTTACCGATTTTGAGGGGGTCATAAGCATACTGCCGCTAAGGGTAAGGCCTATATACTTGCGGCAGTCAAGCAGCGCGAATATATCCTTTTGATAGGATATATCAAAATCACCGTAGCCGGGGCTGAAACGGGGTGTGAGCATAACACCCTCGCTTTTGCTTATATCCTCGCAGAACGTATCGCAAAGCGCCTCTATACGCTCGGCTCCGAGCGCCTGAAAAAGCAGCGCCTTAAGAGGCGATACCCTGCCGTATTTTGATATGAGCCTGTCAACGCCAACGCCCGCCGTTGCGGCAAATATTATCGCCCGGTCGCATCCCGCAAGGCATTTGCAAAGGTCGGCGGAGGGCGCAAAAAAGGTATCGAATCGGCATATGCCGTCCCCGGTTTTAACCGAAGTAAAGCTCCAACATACCTTATATTCAACCGAACCCTCTGCCTCGGCTAAAACGTCCTCAAGCAGTCCCGCCGGCAGATCGCGCCCGTCCTTTGCGCCGGCGTAACGCAATATTTCCTTTTTGTTTACCGGCGGCGCGGCGTAGTTCTTAAAATTCGTCATCGTCTATTTTCCCAGCATTTCGGATAGATTTGCCTGAATACTCCCTGCAACGTCCGGCTTGTTCATTGAATAAATATGAACGTGGTTAATACCGTTTGCAAAAAGGTCTATTATCTGATCGGTGGCGTATGCGATTCCCGCCTGCTTCATAGCCGCCGGATCACTGCCGAACCTGTCCACAAGGCTCTTGAACCTCTGCGGCATAAAGGAACCCGAAAGCTTTATGGCGCGCTCCACCTGGTTTGCATTCGTTATGGGCATAATGCCCGGTATCACCGGCACCTTTATACCCGCTTCAAGCGCCTTATAAAGGAAGTTATATAAAAGGTTGTTATCAAAAAACATCTGAGTGGTGAGAAATTCGCACCCTGCCTCCACCTTTTCTTTAAGGTGCGCTAAATCATCGTGCTGATTGCGGCTTTCGGGGTGGATCTCGGGGTAGCAGGCGCCGCCTATGCAGATATCGGGCGCGGCGGCTTTGATATCGCGGACAAGTTCTGAGGCGTATTTATAATCCCAGCTTCCCGTATCGGCGCCGGCAAGCCCGGCGGGGACGTCTCCGCGCAACGCCATAACGTTGCCTATGCCCGCCGCCTTGATCGCCTCTATCCGCTTTGCCACGGTTTCGCGCGTTGATGCAACACAGGTAAGGTGAGCCAGCGTGGGAACACCGAATTTACTCTTTATGTTTTCGGCTATCTTAAGCGTTTGCCTGCCCGTGCCGCCGCCCGCGCCGTAGGTAACGCTTACAAACGAGGGGCAAAGCCGGGCTATTTCCTCGGTAGCCGCGCGCACGCTTTCAAAAGCGGTATCGTCCTTAGGCGGAAAAACCTCGAACGATATCGAAAGTTTACTGTCCTTAAGCAGATCGGTTATTTTCATGCGAAAACCTTCCTTTATCTGTTGTTTAGTTCATTATACATCACATCAGCAATGTAAATCAATAGAAAAAGCGCAAGAAAAAAAGCACCCGCGTGGTGCGGATGCTTTGATTTGTAATAACGTTGCCGCAGGCAACTCATAATTGCGCAAAGCGCATCATAATTCATCATTCGCCGTCAGGCGATCATAATTTGGCGTAGCCGATCATAATTGCGCGAAGCGCATCATAACTGCCGCTTCGCGGCTTATTCCCACTCTATCGTCGCTACCGGTTTTGCGGAGATATCGTAAAGCACGCGGTTTACGCCCTTTACCTCGGCTAAAATGCGATCCCTTATCTTATAAAGGAGCGCGTAGGGTATTTCCTCGATTGTAGCGCTGGTGGCGTCCACCGAATTAACGGCGCGGAGCACTACCGGCCACTCGAAGGTGCGTCTGCCTTCCTTGATACCTGTGGTCTTAAAATCGGGAACAATGGTGAAATACTGCCATACCTTGCCCTCAAGACCGGCGTTTTTGAATTCCTCGCGCAGGATCGCGTCGGCTTCCCTGAGCGCCTCAAGACGGTCACGGGTGATAGCTCCTACACAGCGAACGCCCAGTCCCGGACCCGGGAAGGGCTGGCGGTTTACCATACCGTCAGGAAGACCGAGCTCTTTGCCTACAACGCGGACCTCGTCCTTATAAAGGAACTTGACCGGCTCAACAAGCTCAAAATTAAGACCCTCGGGCAGACCGCCAACGTTGTGGTGCGCCTTAATGCCATCGTCACTCTCAAGAATATCGGGGTAAATGGTGCCCTGTGCCAAAAACTCGATACTGTCAAGCTTTTTCGCCTCCTCGGCAAAAACGTCGATAAACTCCTTGCCTATTATCTTTCTCTTCTGCTCGGGATCGGATACTCCGGCGAGCTTATCGAGAAAACGGTCGACCGCGTCAACGTATATAAGTGTAGCGCCGAGCTGTTCGCGGAACACCTTTATGACCTGCTCCGGCTCGCCTTTGCGGAGAAGTCCGTGGTTAACGTGAACGCAAACAAGGTTTTTGCCTATCGCCTTTATGAGAAGCGCCGCCGTTACCGATGAATCAACGCCGCCCGAAAGGGCTAAAAGCACCTTTTTATCGCCTATCTGCGCTTTGAGCGCCGCCACCTGGTCGGCGATAAACGCCTGAGCCGCCTCTGCCGTGGTGATACGGGCTAAACTTTCGGGTCTTCTGTTTTCTGCCATAATGATTACCTCCGAAAAATGATAAATATTTACAATTTATTTTACTCTTTTTATCTTCGCTTTACAAGTGTTTTTTCGAAAAAATTACCCGCCGCGCCTTATTCAACTAACAACTAAAAACTAATAACTAAAAGCTGAAATCCGCGGCTTCGCCGCACTCTGCGTCTGATATCTGCCTACGGCTCGTATTCAAGTATATCTCCGGGTTGGCAATCGAGCGCCTTGCAAATGGCGGCAAGGGTGGAAAAAAACAGCGCGTAAAACGCGCTGTTTTAAGTGTTCGATTATCAGTTGCCGAAACGGGCTACGTTGATCTTAACGCCCGGACCCATGGTGGTTGCCAGAACGCAGGACTTGATATACTGACCCTTGGTTGCCGCCGGCTTAGCCTTAACTATAGCCGACATAACCGCTTCAAGGTTTTCCTTTACCTTTTCGGGTCCGAAAGAAACCTTGCCTATCGGGCAGTGAATGATGTTTGTTTTATCAAGGCGGTATTCTATTTTACCTGCCTTTGCCTCGGTGACCGCCTTTGCAACGTCGGGCGTAACGGTGCCGGCTTTGGGTGAAGGCATAAGACCGCGAGGACCTAAAACCTTACCGAGACGGCCTACCATACCCATCATATCGGGCGAGGCGATAACAACGTCAAACTCCATCCAGTTTTCGTTCTGGATCTTGGCTACCATATCCTCGGCGCCAACGTAATCGGCGCCCGCCGCCTTTGCGGCTTCGGCGTTATCACCCTTTGTAAGAACAAGGGTCCTGATGGTTTTACCGGTTCCGTTCGGGAGAACGACCGCGCCGCGGACCTGCTGATCGGCGTGGCGGGAGTCAACACCCAGGCGAACGTGAACCTCTACCGTTTCGTCAAACTTAGCCGAACCGGTTTTTACGGTAAGATCTACCGCTTCTTCAAGATCGTAAAACTTACCTTTTTCGATAAGCTTCGCGCTCTCATAATACTTTTTTCCGTGTTTCATTTAAGCTACCTCCGATCAGTCGACGACCTCAATGCCCATACTGCGAGCCGTGCCGGCTATCATACTCATAGCCGACTCGATGCTTGCCGCGTTAAGATCGGGCATCTTGGTTTCTGCGATTTTCCTTACCTGTTCGCGCGTGATCTTTGCAACCTTGGTCTTATTGGGTGTGCCGGAAGCGGTCTCGATTCCGCAAGCCTTTTTGATAAGAACGGCTGCCGGGGGCGTTTTGGTAACGAAGGTAAAGGAACGGTCGGCATAAACGGTAATGATAACCGGGATGATCATGCCAACGTCATTCTTTGTCTTTTCGTTGAACGCCTTGGTGAAATCCATGATGTTCACGCCGTGCTGACCGAGTGCAGGGCCCACCGGGGGAGCCGGCGTAGCTTTTCCTGCGGGGATCTGCAATTTGATGTAACCAACAATTTTCTGAGCCATAAATAGCACCTCCATTATTCGTGGTAACCGTGTTTTTTAACACTTGGCGGAACGCCTCGCTGTGCGCTCCTCCCACCGTGACATACGGGCGCTCACATTCCGCAGACGGTTAACCTAACCGCGGAAAACCCATATGCCGGAGTTAATAAGCATAAAATGCGTATTAACGGTTTTAATCTTCAAGTGAGATCTGATCGAGTTCAAGATCGACCGGCATTTCCCTGCCGAACATCGATAAAACGACGCAAACCGCGTTTGCCGACGTATCGAGGGTCTTGACAACGCCGCTGTAGCCCTCAAGAGGACCGCTGATGATCTTAACGTTATCTCCCACTTTGTAGCCTACTTCGACGGTGTGCTTTTCAACGCCGAGCGCGGCAACTTCTTTTTCGGTAAGCGGAACCGGCTTTGAAGCGGGCCCCACAAACCCCGTGCAGCCGCGTATGTTGCGAACAACATACCAACTGTCATCGGTGATTATCATTTTGATAAGAACATAACCGGGGAAAACCTTCCTCACGTATTCCTTGGTTACGCCGTCCTTTGTTTCGGTAACGGTTTCGGTAGGAATGTTTATGTCCTGGATAAGATCCTGCATACCGCGGCTTTCGACCATGGTGGCAAGATCGCTCGCAACCTTGTTCTCATACCCGGAATAGGTATGAACAACATACCATTTTGCTTCCTGTTTTTCAGCCATGCGTTTCTACCTCCGCACCTTATCAGCCGCGGATAGCTTCAAACAGCTTGCCTATGCCCATATCGAGAAGCCAGATGAACGCCCCGACGAGAAGGCACATAAGAAGAACTATCGCGGTGTTTTTGATAACTTCCCTGAAGCCGGGCCAAACGATTTTTTTGGTTTCGCTCTTATAGTCCTTGAAGAATCCGGCAAGACGCTTAAATATCGTGCGCTTTGCTCCCTTTGACGCCTTTACTTCGATGTAATCATCCACCAAAAGATAAGCGGCGGAGAACACCGTAAACGCCAGAAGAGCTATTGCGCATAAGAGCACGCTGCTGCCGTAAACGATACTCGTTACCTCGCCGTTATCCGGTAAGGGCAGGGTATTGATCCATTTGTTGGGCCAGCCGAGCGCCAGAACGAGCATATAAACGCCGCCGATAGCGCCAAGCACCGGCGCGGTGTAACGTAAGCCCTTTTTCTTAAAGGAGAAAACGCCCACAATAGCGCTCAGGACGGTAAGGATAAAGCAGAAGAGGACCCTATACGATACGTTCATATCATATTCGACCTCGGCTATCTTCATCTTAGAGCCGAACGCCAGCTGCGCGCCAACAAAGTCAACGTTGTTGCCGTTAAAGGTAACAACGGCGAATTTGGTAAAGAAAAGGACCAGCGCGCCAACCGAACAGATTATGGCAAGAGCCTGAAAAATTCTGTTGATGATCTTCATGTTCCCTCTCCTTACTTTGTTTCCTTGTGCAAGGTGTGCTTTCTGCAGAACCGGCAATACTTGTTCATTTCAAGACGGTCCGGATCGTTCTTCTTGTTTTTCATGGTGTTGTAGTTGCGCTGTTTGCACTCTGTGCATGCAAGTGTGATTTTCACTCTCATAACGGCACCTCCCGATTTACGGAAATATTTTTTCTTGACCGGAAAAATTTTTTGTTTTTCCGAAAAGAATCGCCTCCCTCAAAACGCCCGGTGCCACGTCATACGTTTTACCATATATAGAGGCAAAACGAAAGCACTATACAACATGGCGCGCAAGGCGGCTGACAGGCTCTTTTTCCCAAAAAAAAAGAACCTTCCAGAGGTAGGCACATTATAACATAACATATATAAAAGGTCAAGTATTTTTTGATCGGATTTCAGATGCCGGACGTCAGGCGGCAGACACAAGGCGCGGCTTTGCCGCGATAATTTGCCCCCTGCCCGCAAAAAGACGGCTGAAGCAGGGGTGTTATCCTTGCCGCAGCCGGTTCCGATAGGTTTTTAAATAATTGCCGTTATTTCTTTACAAGCGTCCATGGAAGAGATTTTTTCACAGCGAAAATATAATCTTCTAACTCTTCGGGATAATCGTCGCCTTCATATTTAATGTCGGTGATCAGTATCTCACTGCGGCTTTTTGCTTCAAATTCGGCTATCATACGAACGTCCACGTCGTCGATCTCGGATTCAAAGGTTATTTTGTTTCCGCTGATCGTATATGTGCCTTCTTCCTTTCTTGTCAGTCTTTCCGCAGCCTTTTCCATCATATCTTCAACAAGCTCTTCTGTTGAAGAATACTCGGTATAGTTCTTAATATAGTCGTCTGGCGATATACCGCTGCCCGAAAGCGCGTCCTCAAGATATCTTTCAAAGGCGTCAACCAAAACGCCCGAAAGACTTGCGATCGCTTTTTTTACGGAGCTTTTATCAATTTCAGAGGAGTATTTGCCGTTGTTGAAACTGTATTTGGCGGTAAGCTTAAATTCGAAGTCGTCAATATACTTTGAAAAAGCACTCAGCACTTCGGTAAAAGCGGAAGAATGATCTACCGTCGCCTCAAAGTCGCCGTCAAACAACTCTTCGGCGCTCAGATCGTCGACGTCTTCATCATCCGGCGATGATTTGCTTGTTTTGCTGCCCGACGGCGTTTCGTCATAATCTCCGCAACCGGCGAGAAGCGACATCGAGAGCACCAGGATAAGCGCGAGGAGCATTGCCAACAGTTTTTTCATTTTGCTTTTCCCCTTTGTTCTTCAAGGATTTTATGCGCAGAAATTATTTTCTTTTAAGGATTATCGGTATGGCGGGGAGCTTGCTCTCTTCGGTATCGGATATGATTTTGACTATCTTTATTTCGTTGTTGCTTACCCTTTCGTAAACAAAGCAGTCGTCCTCTTTGAATTCGCCCTCTTCCGAAAGAACGGTATATTTATCGCCGTTTATGTAATAATATCCTTCGCCTTCCGCCGACTCAAGGGAGGAGCGGATCTTCTCGACAAACGCATCCGCTTCAGCCTCAAGGGTGGTTTCTTTAGCGGCGAAATAATCGTCCGGCGTAAGATCGGAGCCGGCGCTTTCGAGAAGCGCGGCAACAAACTTTTCGTAGCCCTCGGCATAGGTAGTTTTAAGCTCCTTAAGCATATCCTCCGCCTTATCCCAATCTATCTTTTGTGAAATGGCGTTATCCTTGCTAAAGGTCACGGTAAACGGCTGAACGTATTTAAGATCTTTGAACAGGTCGGAATAATCTTTAAACGCATCGGTTATCAAATGCGAAAAGTCGTATTCCATTTCCCAGGTGCCGATAAAGAGTTCCTCGCCGGTAAGCACGGTCTCCTCTTTCGCGGGGGTATCGCCGCAACCGGCGAGACATAACGCTGAAAGTGCCAGAACAAGCGCAAGGGCAATAGCTGAAAATCTTTTCATTTTGCTTTCTCCTTTCGTTTTTGAAACGGGTGCTACCCGGTTTACTTATCGCAGCATTCGTCTTTTTTGGGCGCCGGTTTCGGCTTGGGCGCCTCTTTGGTAACGTTTCCAAGCCCCGTGGTTTCGCTGAATATCGCGTTGTTGGTAACGGCGTTCACCGCGTCGGTCGGGATTATGAGCTTGGCGGCGGTGCCGTTTGCGAGATTAACGAGCGCCTCGTATTTTTTAAGCTCTAAAACCGCGGCGTCAACGCCCGCCTCTTTAAGTGCGGCAAGGCCGTCCGCTTCGGCTTTCTTGGAAAGATATATCGCCTTTGCCTCGCCTTCGGCTCTGGCTATGCGGGCATCGCGCTCGCCTTCGGCGGCAAGGATCATGGCGCGCTTATCGCCCTCGGCGCGGGTTATCGCCGCCGCCTTGTGGCCTTCCGCCTGCAAGAGTGTTTCGCGGCGGTCGCGTTCGGCTTTCATCTGCTTCTCCATGGCGTTTTGTATCTCCGCCGGAGGAATGATGTTTTTAAGCTCAACGCGGGTCACCTTCATACCCCACTGATCGGTGGCGTCGTCAAGTATCGCGGTCATCTTGGTGTTTATGGTATCGCGGGAGGTAAGGGTGCCGTCGAGTTCCAGCTCGCCCACGATGTTACGAAGCGTGGTAGCGGTAAGGTTTTCAAGCGCGTTTATCGGGTTTACAACGCCGTAGGTGTAAAGGCGCGCGTCAAAAATACGGAAATAAACGACCGTATCTATCTGCATAGTAACGTTATCCTTTGTGATAACCGGCTGCGGCGCCGAATCCAGCACCTGCTCCTTTAAGGTGATGCGCTTTGATATTTTTTGAAGTATGGGTATTTTTACGTGGATGCCGGCATCCCACGTTGCGTGGTATTTGCCGAGATGCTCGATAACGAACTGGGTCGCCTGCGGAACAATGCGAACGTTGGCAAAAAACAGGATCGCCGCGGCAACCGCTAAACCTATCCATAAATAAGTCATAACAAAATTCCTCCTGAAAATTATTTAACAAGAGCTGCACGCAGCTTTTTGTTTGTTTTGAATTTGGGTGCAAGCGAAATTACCGATTTTAACATATGGTTGTTTTCACTTAACAGATCGTTAAGCCCCGCCTGCGCGGCTTCATCCTCGCAAACGGCGGCGGCAAGCACCGCAAGCATGGCGTTGACCGTTGCCTTATCGCCGTTAACATATGTGCTCTCAAGCACCGGCAAAAGCTTTTTCGCCGCTTTTTTATCGCCCGAAGAAAGCACCGCCTTGATCTGCGGCACCAGCGTTTCGCCGAAAAAGTTAAGGTATAAAAAGTTGCCGTATTTCTGGATATGGGCGCGGTAGGGCTCTTTAAACTGCGGATAAACGTCTAAAACCTTTTTCGCAAAGGTGGCGATATCGGCGCCGTCCTTTTTGGCAACCGGCATATCCACTATCCGGTTTAGGCGGCTGTTCTTTTTAAGCCCCAGCGTCTGTGCCAGCGTTTCGGTAAAATCCATACCGACCGCCGCGGCGTCCCGCTCGGTTTGCGAATCATCGAAAAGCCAGGCGGAAAGCTCCGAAAATTCGCCGTCCTCACCCGCTTTTTTAAGCAGATACATCTGGCGCTCATCGCTGTATTCGATCTTTATTTTTATATCATCTTTGTTATATTCTCCGTTTTTTCCGGCTTTAAAACCCTGTTCCTCAAAAAACGGAGCCATTTCCTCGCAAACGTTTTTTAAATAGCGTGCATCCAAAAAAATCACATCCAAAACATATTTTTATCATTGTAACACAAAGGCGGTGTTTTGTCATTAAAATTTTCTTGAAAGCGGCAATATTTTTTTATATAATGAGGTTGCAGGGCGGTGATACCATTGGAGCTTTACGATAAAAACGAAATACGGTCGTTTCTTGAGAAGCAGAATTTTGTGTTTAAAAAATCGCTCGGGCAGAATTTTCTCATAGACGGCTCGGTGGCGCCGCGTATGGCGGCGGTCGCCGCCGACGGCGATACCGGCGTTATCGAGATAGGTCCCGGCGCCGGGGTGCTTACAAAAGAGCTTTGCGCGCGGGCAAAACGGGTGGTGGCTGTCGAGATAGATAAAAGCCTTGAGCCGGTGCTCAAAAAAACGCTGGCGAACACGGAGAACGTCCGGCTTATATTCGGCGACGTTTTAAAGGCCGATCTTGCCGCCGTGATAAAGGAAAGCTTCGCCGGTTGCTCCCGCGTTACGGTTTGCGCCAATCTGCCCTATTATATAACCTCGCCCATAATAACCGGGCTTTTAAAGCAAAAACTGCCGATAGAAAGCATAACCGTTATGGTGCAAAAGGAGGCGGCGGAGCGCATATGCGCTCCGGTGGGTTCAAGAAGCGCGGGCGCGGTAACCGCGCTTATCGCCTATTACGCAAAAGCCGAACGGCTTTTCCCGGTCCCTAAGGGATCCTTTTTGCCGCCGCCCAAGGTGGATTCCGAGGTCATAAAGCTTTCTTTGCTTGCTTCCCCGCCGGTAAAGGTTATGGACGAAGAGTTTTTCTTTAAAACGGTAAACGCCTGCTTCGCCCTGCGCCGCAAAACCGCGATAAATTCCATATCGAACGCGCTCGGCGTCGGCAAGGAAACGCTGAAGGAGATCTTCGCGCGGATTGGCATAGATGAAACCGCAAGAGGCGAGAACTTTGATATGGAAACCCTGGCGGCGCTCTCCGCCGAAATCAAAAAACACTTGCAAAACGGCTGAATCGGTGTTATTATACATTTATTAAATGCGATGACGAAGAAAAGTAGCGCCATATATCCTTTAAGAGAGTAACCGCCACCGGCTGTAAGCGGTTTAAGGTAAACAGCGTGAAGTTCACTTCCGAGCAGTGCCGCCGAAAGGTTCAGTAAGCGGCAACGTTGGCGGCGTTAACGCGCAGAGTGTTTGCGTTTTCTTTTTTGAAAAACGCAGGAATGCGGGTGGGACCGCGGAGTATAAACTGTTTTTAGAACGGTAAGCTTCGTCCTGTAAGGGGACGGAGCTTTATTTTTTTACGGAGGTAACGTATGAAAGAAAAACTTGCAGCCATTATTAACGCGGCTGTTTCGGCGGCGAGCGAGGCGGTCGATGAAAAGCAGATCGAGGATATCCGCGTAAAATACCTCGGCAAAAAGGGCGAAATAACGGCACTGCTTAAGAATATGGGCAGTCTCGCGCCCGAGGAAAGACCTAAAATGGGTCAGCTTGTAAACGAGGCAAAGGAGCAGGTGGAAAGCGCCATAAACGAATACCGCAAAAAGCTAAAGGCAAAGGCGATCGAGCTAAAGCTTAAAGCCGAGGCGGTGGATATAACCCTGCCCGAAAAGGAGGTTTGCGCCGGCGGTCTGCATCCGCTGAGCATAGTTACGAACGATCTTATAGATATCTTCCAGTCTATGGGCTTTGACGTGCTTGACGGACCGGAGGTCGAGACCGATTATTATAACTTTGAGTGCCTGAACGTTCCGGCGGATCACCCCGCCCGCGATATGCAGGATACCTTCTATCTTGCCGATAAGATACTTCTGCGCACCCAGACTTCGGCGGCGCAGATACGCACTATGGAAAACCGCAAGCCGCCCATACGCATAATCTGCCCCGGCAGAGTTTTCAGGGCCGACGAGGTTGACGCCACCCATTCCCCGGTTTTCCACCAGCTTGAGGGCCTTGTTGTTGATAAGGGCATAACCATGTGCGATTTAATGGGCGTGCTCGAGCAGTTTGCCCGCGAAATATACGGCGATGACGTTAAGGTGCGCTTCCGCCCCTCGTTCTTCCCGTTCACCGAGCCCTCGGTGGAGGTCGACGTTTCCTGCACCGAGTGCGGCGGCAAGGGCTGCCGCGTTTGCAAGGGCGAAGGTTGGATAGAGATACTGGGCGCCGGAATGGTGCATCCGAACGTTCTGCGCTGCTGCGGTATCGATCCGGACGTTTACACCGGTTTTGCCTTCGGCATAGGCATTGACCGCATAACTACAACAAGATATAAGATAAGCGATATCCGACTTCTCTTTGAAAACGATAAGCGCTTTTTGGAACAGTTTTAAGGAGGCGAGCGCATGAAAGTTTCACTTGATCATTTAAAAAGATACGTTGATATAAACGTAAGCGTTGAAGAGCTTTGCGAAAGAATGCCGCTTGCCGGTTTTGAGATCGAAAGCATCACCCGGCAGGGCGAGGGTATAAGCCGCGTTGTTGCGGCAAAAATACTTGATATAAAGCCGCACGAAAACAGCGATCATCTGCAGATATGCCAAATGGACGTTGGCGAAAAAGAGCCGGTCCAGATCGTTACCGGCGCGCAGAACATAAGCGTTGGCGACTACGTTCCCGCCGCGCTTGACAACAGCTTTCTTCCCGGCGGCGTGCATATAGTCGCGGGCAAGCTTCGCGGCGCGGATTCCTTCGGTATGCTCTGCTCGGGCGAGGAACTGGGTCTTACCGAAGCCGATTACGAGGGCGCCGGCGTTCACGGCATACTCATCTTAAAGGGCGAGCCGAAGCCCGGCACAGATATCAAAGAGGTGTTGGGGCTTGACGATACCGTTATTGACTTTTCGATAACCTCAAACCGACCCGACGCCGGAAGCTTTTTAGGCCTGGCAAAGGAAATATCGGTGGTGCTCGGCACAAGCTTCAAAGCACCCGAAACAAACTATAAAACGGTTGGCGGCAATATAAACGATTATATAAAGGTGTCGGTTGAGAACCGCGACCTCTGCCCGCGTTATATGGGCAGAATGGTCAAGAACCTGCGCATAGCCCCTTCGCCCGAGTGGATGCAGAAGGCGATAACCTCCGCCGGAATGCGGCCTATCAACAATATCGTTGATATAACCAACTTCGTAATGCTTGAAACCGGTCAGCCGATGCACGCTTTCAACTATAACGACCTTGCCAAAAAGCAGATAATCGTTCGGAATGCGCGCGAGGGCGAGAAGATCGTTACGATAGACGGGAGCGAGTTTGCCCTTACCCCCGATATGCTTGTGATAGCCGACGGCGAACGCCCCTCCTGCCTTGCGGGCATTATGGGCGGCAAGGAAAGCGAGATCGAGGCGGATACCACCGATCTGTTCCTTGAATGCGCAAAGTTCCGCCGCGATAACGTTCGCCATACCTCCCACGCGCTGGGCATCAGGACCGAGTCCTCGGCAAGGTTCGAAAAGGGAACGGATATAAAGAACATAGAATACGCTATGGACCGCGCCCTCTCGCTCATATTCGAGCTTGACGCCGGCGATATTATCGAAGGCAAGGCGGACGTATATGATTCTCTCCCCGAAGACAGGATAATAAAAACCACCACCGATAAGGTTTTGGAACTTGTGGGTATAGACGTTCCGAAGGACGTTATGGGCGATATTCTTAACCGTTTAGGGCTCCCCACCGTTATCGAGGGCAACGAGATGACCGTTCGCGTTCCCTCGATCCGTGATGACGTTGAGGGCAGAGCCGACCTTGCGGAAGAAATAATGCGCATTTACGGTTATTCACACATAAAGGGCAGACCTATGCGCGGCGAGGTTATCCGCGGCAGCAAACTGCCCGAGCGCAAAAAAGCCGATAGCATAAAGGAGTTGCTCTGCGCGGCGGGACTGCGCGAGATAGCAACCTATTCGTTCATAAACCCCGCGGCGGCGGATATGCTCATGCTCGCCGAGGACGACGGGCGCCGCAATATGATAAGGATAATAAATCCTTTGGGCGACGAATACAGCGCACTGCGCACACAGCTTGTTTCGAGTATGCTCTCGGTGCTTGCCACCAACATAAGCCGCAAGATCGAATCAGCGAGATTCTTTGAAATAAGCAAGCGCTTCTACGGCGAACTGCCACTTACAAAACAGCCCGACGAGATCCCCACGATGTCGATAGGTCTCTACGGCAAGGATGAGGATTTCTTCACCCTTAAGGGTGTGGTCGAAGCGGTGATGAAGCTATTCGGCGCTCATACCGAGTATAAGCGCTCGGCGGAGCCTTTCCTGCATCCGGGCAGGCAGGCGCAGGTTTACGCAAACAACGTTCCCGCGGCGGTATTCGGCGAAGTCCACCCCGCCGTTTCCGAAAAATTCGGCATAGATCAGCGGGTCTACGTCGCCGAGATCAAGCTTGACGTTTTATACGCGATAAACAAGCGCAAAACGTTATATAAGCCGCTGCCTAAATTCCCGGCGGTGGAACGCGATTTCGCCCTTTTGTGCAGTGCCGAGACACTGGTGGGCGATCTTGAACGCGCCATATCAAGCGGCGCCGGAAGATTGCTTGAAAAGATAAAACTTTTCGACGTTTACACCGGCGAACAGATACCCGAGGGCAAAAAGAGCGTGGCGTTCAGCGTTTGGCTCCGCTCCGCCGAAGCGACCCTTACCGAACAGCAAACCGAGGAGATTTGCCGCAAAATCATAGAAAAACTTGAAAAAATCGGCGCCGTTCTCAGAAAATAATGCTTGCACTTTGCGCCGCGCGCGGTTAAAATATATACATGAAAGGCGGGATAAGTATGATGGACAGAACTCAAACCTTTTCTATAGGCGATCAGACCGAACAGGAGATCCGCCGTATACTCACAGAGGTTTACGATGCACTAAAGGAAAAGGGGTATAACCCGATAAACCAGATAGTGGGCTATATCCTTTCGGAGGATCCCACCTATATCACGACCCATAAAAACGCGCGTAACCTTATTCGCAGGATAGACCGCGATACGCTTTTGCAGTCGCTCGTGCGGTATTACCTTACAGCATAAAAAAGGCAAGTCCCGAAAAGGGACTTGCTTTTTTCGGGTGACAGATATCAGACGTCAGATTGCAGACAATATGTGCGCCAAAGGCGCATTTATATTCCGCGGCTCTGCCGCACCTTACCTCTTCACTATTCACTATTACTTATTACCTAAAAAAAGCAGTCTCACGAAAGTGAGACTGCTTTTTCTTGTTCCTTCAAAACCGAATAAAGCGAATGCTAAGAGAATCGAAGTGTAGGTCAAGCCCTCGGTCTATTAGTACAGCCTGGCACATATGTCACCATACTTACACCTGCTGCCTATCAACCCGGTAGTCTTCCGGGGACCTTACTAGCTTATGCTATGGGAAATCTAATCTTGAGGTTGGCTTCATGCTTAGATGCTTTCAGCGTTTATCCAATCCGCACATAGCTGCCCGGCCATGCCCTTGGCAGAACAACCGGTGCACCAGAGGTGCGTCCATCCCGGTCCTC
>JAFZIK010000021.1 GCA_017554405.1 Clostridia bacterium
CAAATACTGCTCGCCGCGGTGTATCTTTGCGGTATGGCGGGACTTGCGGCGGTAGGTTATTTTGCCGGAATGACCTTTTTAGGTATTAAACTTACCCTTTACTATATGCCGTTCTATTTCGCCGGCTGGCTTTACGGGCAGTATAGGGATAAGATCTTCGCTCTTAAATTCGGTAATAATGCCGTTGATATCATAGTAGCGATATGCGCGGTGCTGTGGATATATCTGCTCACTCGCGCAAATATGTTCGCTTTGCCTGACGGCGGCAAGTATATTATATTCCGCGCCGGTGCCTCGCTTCTCGGATGTATCGCCGTTTGCGGGCTCTTAAAGGGTGTCTTCAGCAAAAAATCAAACGGGGGGGGTCCCTGTTTGTTGCGTGGGCAGGTGTCCACTCGCTCGAAATATATCTTACCCATTATCTGTTTCTGAATATGGTGAAAACGGCAAATCTGCCGATTCTTCTTTCAATAAAGGGAAGCCTGTTTGTTGCAATGAATTATGCGATGACTCTGATAATAGTAATTGTGATAATAAAACTTGTAAGTTCAAGCAGGATCATGAACTTTTGTCTTTACGGGAAAGAATAGCAGGATTTTTTGGGTTTGCAGGCAGAGAAAGTCTTGTTATATACTTGATGCACGGTCTGTTTTTGAACTTGCTTAAAACTGCTGAAAAAGTTGAATTTTCAAGTATTCCCGGGATTTCTTTGGCTTTTACAAATTTTATAATCTGTGCTTTGATTTGCTTTGTAATAATTCGTATTTTAGGTAGCAATAGAACCCTCTGCCGTTTTTTGGGTGTAAAGGGTAAAACGGAGTGATTTTTTCGGATGAACAACGAAAAAAGAATAGTGATAGTCGGCACGGTGCCGTATAACCCGAATTCGCAATCCCGTTTGTATGAATCTTTCTTTTCGGGCTTTGACAGGCAAAATCTCGCGCAGGTGTTTTCAAACACAAAAACGCCTGTAAAAGGGCATTGCGAGCGGCTTTATCAGATAACCGACCAGCGGATGCTTAAGCGCAGATTCAAAAAAAGCGTTATTACCGGCAAGCGGTTTTTATACGACGATCTGCCCGAAAGGTGGGCCGATAACAAAGCCGAAGTAAGCGGCGGGGTATTCAGGTCGCTTTATAAGCTTTCCGGCTTTAAGAGCCCTCTTACTCACCTGCTTCGTAAAATCGTTTGGAAAAAGAAGTATTGGTGCACAAAGGATTTCAATAACTGGCTTGAAGAATTCGATCCCGAATGTGTGTTTTTAAGCTTTTCGGATGATTTTTTCATCGGAGAGATAGCACTTTACATAGCCGATAAATTCAATATCCCGATAGTGGCTTTCAGCGGCGACGATTATTATTTTAACGCGCATTTTTCGCTTTCGCCGTTCTATCTTATTTATAAGTCTATGCACAGAAGGCATATAAGAAAGATTTTTTCACGTTGCAAATACGCTTCGCTTTCTTCCGATTTTATAAAGGATAAATACGCCGAGCATTTCGGTATAAATACGATGGCGACCTATCTTTCATCGGCTGTAAAGCGCCGCGAGTTCCGTGAAATAAGAAAAAAAGATCCGCTTATTACCTACTGCGGAAATATAAGGATAGGGCGCAATTTATCGCTTATTGACGTTGCAAACGCATTAAAGCAGGTATGCCCAGAATACAAACTTCATATTTACTCAAACGAGGACGACGAAAAGTATTATAAGCCGTTTGAGGCGGTCGATAATATCGTGTTTCACGGCGTGGTGCCGTATAGCGAAGTTCAGAAGATCATTGCCGATACCGATATTTTCGTGGTGGTCGAGGGCTTCAGAAAAAAGGATATCGACGTGGCGCGTTATTCGATCTCAACAAAAATTTCCGACGCTCTGGCTTCGGGTGACGCGGTGCTTGCCTATGGTTCTTATGAATGCACGGCGATCAAATATATGGATGCCTCGGGCGCGGCGGTGGTTTGCGGGGATAGCGGCGCTTTGCCGGATAAGATCAGACTTTTGATCGAAAACACGGAACTTCAAAAGGAAATGTATGACAAGGCGGCGGAGGTTTTTGAAAACAATCATAACTCCGCGAAAAACGTTGAGCGTTTTAAGGAGTTTGTGAGGCTTGCCTGCGGTGAAAATAAATAGATTTTTTAGTTACTTAGGTGATAGTTAAATGGAAAACAAAAAAATCGCCATAATAGGCGGTAACGTAAGCAGCGGCGGCCTTACCGCCATAACCCGTATGATATTACGCAGTGACGCCATACCGGATAATTTTAAAATTCGTTACTATTGCTCAAAAGAACTGTATAAAAAGATCGGCGAAATAAGCGGAAAAATAGAAGTTATTTTATCCGACGGTTTTTACCGTAAAACGCTTAAAGAAAAGTTAACAAGGAGTTACGGTAAGGAGTTTATAGAAGGTATAAAGGAATGGGATCCGGACCTGATCCTTTTTATAGGTGAAGTGATACCAAAGGAGCTTTGGGGATACAAGACGGTATTTTATCTCAAAAACCAGTTCTCATTCGATAACAGGCAGATAAGAGAAAACGGTTTTAATAAACTTTCGGCTGTTCTTTTCCATATTTCGCTTTTTGCGCGCCGCACCGTCCGGCACGCCTACGCTACCGTTTTTGATACCGAGTATTCAAGGCGGGGCGTAGAAAAGTGCGGTTACGTGCTCAAAAGATCAAAAGTTATCTATATGAACGTAAGTCCGGATTTTTATGACCGTGTGCCGGAGAAGAAAGGCGATATCAAATCGCCTGTAGAATTACTTTACGTATCTTCGGTAGCACCATATAAGCATCAGTTGGAGGTCATAAAGGGAGTATGCCGCCTTAAATCGGAAGGTTATAACGTTCATCTGTCCGTCGTGGGTCAGCAGCTGCATAAGGCATACGTAAAAAAATGCAAAAAATACGTTGCGAACAACGGTATGAACGAAACCGTTGATTTTATAGAATGGGTCGATTACAAAAAAATGCCGGAACTGATCGACGACTGCGACGTATTTTTAAATGCCAGCACGCTTGATACGCTTGCGGGTCCTGTAGGCGAAGCAATGGCGAGGGGCGCTGTGATTGTTGCCAACAAAATCGGTTTTAACGAGGAGACTCTAAAGGACGGCGGAATCTACTTTGATGTTAATGATAAAAATTCGCTTGCGGATGCACTTCGTCAGGTGATTGATTCAAAAAAACTTCGCGAAAAGTTATCAAATCGGGCAAAGGAACTTGCAAACGAATATGCAAAAACCGATACGGCAAGTGAGTATTATAAATTTATGGCGGAATTGCTCAATAAAACGGAGGAAGAACAATGAGAGCATTAGTAACAGGAGGATCCGGGTTTATCGGATCAAACGTGGTAAAACTCTTGATCGGCGAGGGTTATAACGTCAGGGTATTAGACAACCTTTCATCCGGTTATATTGAGAACATAGCCGAATACGTGAACGCAAAAAAGGTTGAGTTTATAAAGGGCGATATTACGCATTATCCGGAAGTTGAAGCGGCAATGGCGAACGTGGACGTTGTGTTCCACCTTGCGGCAAGCGTTGGCAGGCAGCGTTCGCTTGATAACCCGCAGCTTGACTCCGAAATAAACCTTATAGGCACGGTAAACGTGCTTGAAGCGATGCGTAAATGCGGGGCAAAGAGGATAGTTTATTCGTCTTCCGCGGCGATGTTCGGCGAACTCGTTACGCCCACTATCGACGAAAACCATCCCCAGAACGCCGATTCGCCCTACGGGGTCAGCAAACTTGCCGCCGAAAAGATGATTTTAGCCTACAGCGGCATTTATGATATTACCGGCGTTTGCCTTCGTTACTTCAATATTTACGGCGTTAATCAGCGCTTCGATCTTTACGGAAACGTTATTCCGATTTTTGCAAAGCGTATCTTTGCCGGCGAGCCGATAACCATTTACGGCGACGGTTCTCAAACGCGCGATTTTGTAAACGCGAAGGACGTGGCAATAGCCAATCTGCTCGCTTCAAAGAGCGAAAATGGCACCGACGTTTATAACTTAGGCAGCGGCGAAAGCGTAACCATTAACTGGCTTGCGGAAAAGATGCAGGAAATAGCCGGGATAAACGTGGGCATAGTTTACGCGCCCGAGCGCCCGGCGGACGTTAAGCACTGCAAGGCGAACGCCGATAAGACGGCGAGGGTGCTCGGCTTCAAAGCGAGCGTAGGTCTCGAAGAGGGACTTAAAAGTTATCTTGACTGGTATAAGCAAAACTGCGTTTAATAATTAATTAAGGGTGAAATAAGTGACGGCATATATAGCGCTTATATCGGTGATATGTGTTTCACCGATAGTAATGAGAAGTTTAATAAAGGATACCAAAAAAGCGGATATATGGGCGCTTGGCATATCCGTAGTGTTTCTTTTTCTTCTTTTCGCCTTGCGTGCACCCAGCGTAGGGCGCGATATTATGGGCTATAAGGAAATGTATGAAAATCTTGCCGCCAACAGAAAATACGGCGTAGATACCTATTGGACCGAAAAGGGCTACGATATGTTAGAACTCTTTTTCGGCAGAACGCTCAAAGCCGATTGGCAGGTTTTCATGGCGTTCTGCAGCGGGGTTTCGATACTCGCTTACTTCTTCTTTATAAAGAGGTATTCAAAGGACCCCGCGTTGTCTTTGCTTATATACGTTCTTATGGGCCATATGGTGTTTGATCTTTCGGCGGTCCGCAATATGCTTTCGGTGGCTATCTGCCTTGCCGTTATGCCGCTTTTTGAAAAAAAAGGTTTCTGGCCCGCCGCGGTGGTAACGCTTGCGGTTATAGCGATAGCAACGCAGATACACTCTTCGGCATACATCTTTTTCCTGCTGTTTATCCTTTATAAAATACCCATAAACAGCATAACGGTATTCTTTTTCATTTCCCTGCCGCTTTTCTTCTTCGGTCTTCGCGGTCCTATAATGAGCTGGGCGATAGCGACCTTCAAAAAAAGCGCGGAG
>JAFZIK010000022.1 GCA_017554405.1 Clostridia bacterium
CCACTTCTACAACTATCAGCGCATCCAACTCAAAACAAAACTGACACCGATGGAATATCGGTGCCAGTTCGTTGCTTAAAAACTTAATATCGTGTCATAGGGGGCTTTTTTGTGCTGTCCGTACAAATTGGGGCAGTTCATGATCCACCGCGGGTCTTTTCTCTTATATATAATGTGTATTGCGCATATTAAAGAACGATCAGCTCTTTATCGCTCTTTGTTATATCCTCGCAACCGTTTTCGGTTACTATTATCATATCCTCTATGCGAACGCCGAACTCGTTTTGAAGGTAAATGCCCGGCTCTACGGTTATAACCATACCCGGCTTTGTTAAGGTCTCACAACGGGCGCTGAAAGAGGGGTCCTCGTGGATATCTATGCCAACGCTGTGACCGAGCGAATGACCGAAAGCCCCTTTAAAACCGGCGTTATCGATAATATCGCGGGCGATCTTATCGGCGTCCTTACAAACCATACCGGGCTTTATTGCGGCAAGCGCCGCTTCCTGGGCTTCAAGCACGGTGTTATAGACCTTTCTCATTTTATCGGTAACTGAACCTACCGCTACCGTCCTAGTCATATCCGAACGGTAGCCGCCCACCGCCGCGCCGAAATCAAGGGTAACGAAATCGCCCTTTTCTATAACCTTATCGCCGGGTATGCCGTGCGGCTTTGAGGAATTCCTGCCCGAAACGCATATCGTATCAAACGCGGTGCCCTCGCTTCCCTCTTTACGCATAAAGAATTCGAGGTCAAGCGCCACCTCGCGCTCGGTCCTGCCGGCGGATATCCTTTCCTTTATATAGGTAAACGCCCTATCGGTAATGCCCTGCGCCGATTTAATTAGCGATATCTCGTATTCGTTCTTTACCGCCCGCATATCGCCGACCAGTTTATCGATATCAAGCTCGCAGGAAACGTTTATACCCTCAAAGCGATCCTCCATACTCTTTTTGAGGGCGAGGGTAACGTGTTCGCTTTGAACAAAAACGGTGCTTACCCCCTCGGTTTTAAGGCGCTCGCCTATATCCTTTAAAAACGAGTAGGTAAGCAGGACTTCCATATTATCCCCGCAAGCCGCCTTTGCCGCTTCGATATAGCGGAAATCAACGTAAAGGGCGGCGCTGTTTTCGGTTATGAGCACCATACCCTCGCTTTTATTAAAGCCCGAAAGATAAAAGCAATCGGCTTCGTTTGTTATAAGCGCCGCCGCCTTTTTCGGCAGAGCGGACTTTATTTTTTCTATTCTCCCTGCTATCATTATAATTCCTCCAGAACTTTACAAAGATATTTATACGTGCGCGCCAGCGAGGATACCGATAAGCTCTCACGCGAAGTATGGATATCAAAGAGATCGGGACCCGCGGAGACCGCGTCGATATCCTTTATCTTTCCGCTGAAAAGGCCGCATTCAAGCCCGGCATGGATGATCTTTATACCGGGTGTCTTGCCAAACATTTTTTCAAATACCGATATCATAGTATCGCGCAGGGGCGATTCTTTTTTATATTCCCAGGCGGGATAGTCGCCGCACGTTGAAAAGCCGGCGCCGAAACGGTCGGCGATGCCTTTCAGTTTTTTTGTGAGCGCCGCTTTCTCGGCAGCTTTTGAGCTGCGGACCGAAGCCGTAAGGCAAAACGCGTTTTCTTTTGTTCTCATAACCCCTATATTAAGCGAGGTTTCAACAAGACCTTCTATCTCCCCGCTCATCGCCTGAATGCCGTTTGGAAGCTCATTAAGTAGGTTTATTGCCGCCGCCGTGGAGCTTGCCGTAAAAGCGCTGCCGCAGTTTACCGGCACCGCCGAAACAGAGAGCCCCGCATCGGTAGGGCAATAGTTTTCTTTTACAAAGACTTCCGCCGCCGACTTTACGTCGGCATCCGCAAACACAACGCAGGAGGAGTTTACCGGTATCGCGTTATCCTTATCGCCGCCGGATATTTCGGATATCCTTATATTGCCCGGCAGACCGCGCAAAAACATGGCGAGCACCTTGTTGGCGTTAAGACCGCCCTTATCAATTTCCTCGCCGGAATGCCCGCCTTTAAGGCCCGATACCGTGACCTTATAAGCCGTATCGGAAGCCGCCGCGATCTCGACCGGCAGATCGATATTTACCCGCACACCGCCGGCACAGCCGACCGTAAACAAGCTTGAATCGCCGTGGTCAAGACTTATGAACCGCTTTGCCGAAAGCTTAGAAACGTCAAGCCCGGCGGCGCCGAACATACCGGTCTCCTCATCGCTTGTAAAAACCGCTTCGATCGGCGGATGCGGCAGGGTCTCATCATCGATTACGGCGAGCGTCATGGCGATAGCCACGCCGTCGTCCCCGCCAAGCGTTGTGCCGCAGGCGTGAAGCTTATCGCCTTCCAGTTTAAGGCGAAGCCCATCACGCTCAAAATCAAAGTCAACACCGGGGTCTTTTTCGCAAACCATATCAAGGTGACCCTGGAGCACCACCGGCTCGTGGGTCTCATAACCCGCGGAAGCCGGCTTTTTGATTATAACGTTGTTAAGACCGTCTTTAAAAACGGTAAGCCCCCTATCGCGCGCAAATTTGACGCAATAATCGCTTATCGCATTTGTGTTGCCCGAGCCGTGCGGAATAGCCGCTATATCCTCGAAAATTTCAAAAACCCGCTTCGGCTCAAGCCCTGATAATACTCTTTCCATTTCAGAATAGCCCCCTTATCTTTCCGTTTTCATCAACGTCTATTCGCTCCGCGGCGGGGGCTTTAGGCAGCCCAGGCATGGTCATTATATCGCCTGTAAGCACAACGATAAACTCCGCCCCGGCAGAGACCTTAACGTTTTTGACCGTGATCTTAAAGCCCTCGGGCGCGCCGAGCAATGCCGGATTATCCGAAAAGCTATACTGCGTTTTTGCGATACAAACCGGGAATCTCGAGAACCCAAGTTCCTCAAGCTTTTCTATCTGCTTTTGAGCGGCAGGGGTAATATCTATGCCCATCCCGCCGTATATTTTCTTTGCGACAGCTTCTATCTTTCCGGCTATCGAAAGGTCATCCTCATAGCAGAAGGTGAAATTGCCCTTTTCCTCAGTGCAAAGGCGGACCACCTCGCGCGCAAGGTCTATGCCGCCCTTGCCGCCGTTTTCCCAAACGGTGGAAAGCACGGTGTTCACGCCGATCTTACGGCACTTGTTTATTATGAACCTGATCTCATTATCGGTATCGGTCGGGAAACGGTTTACCGCCACCACGCAGGGGAGCTTATAAACGTTCTTGATGTTATCAACGTGGCGAAGAAGATTGGGTATTCCCCTATCGAGAGCGGGTATATCCTCGGTGGCAAGCTCGCTCTTTGCAAGACCGCCGTGCATTTTAAGGGCGCGCACGGTAGCCACGATCACTACCGCATCAGGCGTAAGACCGGCTTTGCGGCACTTTATATCAAGAAACTTTTCGGCGCCGAGGTCAGCGCCGAAGCCGGCTTCGGTAACGGTATAATCGCCCATTTTAAGCGCCATTCTGGTAGCCATTACCGAGTTACAGCCGTGGGCGATATTTGCAAACGGTCCGCCGTGAACAAAGGCGGGCGTGCCCTCGAGCGTTTGAACAAGATTGGGCTTTAACGCGTCCTTTAAAAGGGCGGTCATCGCCCCGGCGGCTTTAAGATCGCCGCAGGTTACCGGCTTATCGTCAAAGGTATAGCCGACTATTATATTTGAGAGGCGGCGCTTTAGATCGGATATCGAAGTTGAAAGGCATAACACCGCCATAATCTCGCTTGCAACGGTGATATCAAAGCCGTCCTCGCGCGGAACGCCGTTTGTTCTGCCGCCGAGCCCGTCCACCACAAAGCGGAGCTGGCGGTCGTTCATATCAACACAGCGTTTCCAGGTGATCTTGCGCGTATCTATGCCGAGAGCGTTGCCCTGGTGGATATGGTTATCGAGCATTGCGGCAAGCAGATTATTCGCCGCCCCGATCGCATGAAAATCACCGGTAAAGTGCAGGTTTATATCCTCCATCGGGACCACCTGCGCGTAACCGCCGCCGGCGGCGCCGCCCTTAACGCCGAAAACAGGACCGAGGGACGGCTCGCGGAGCGCCACGGTAACGTCCTTGCCCAAAAGCCTTAACCCGTCCGCCAGACCTATGGTGGTAGTCGTTTTGCCCTCGCCCGCGGGGGTGGGGGTTATGGCGGTAACAAGGATCAGCTTACCGTCCTCCCTATCGGTTTCACTGAGGAGCGAAAGGTCTACCTTTGCCTTATATCTGCCATACTGTTCAATATATTTTTCATCAAGGTGAGCGCGCCTTGCAATCTCGCCGATAGGCAGCATTTCGCACTCCTGCGCTATTTGGATATCACTTTTATAAGCCATCGTTTTACCTCCTGAAGTAATTACATAATCATTATACATTTATTAAACCGATTTGTAAAGAATATTGACTTTTTATTTTACCGGTGATAAAATTTTAATATAAATTCAACGCTCTCGGAGGGATTCTATGAGGATCGGCATTTACGGTTACGGTAATTTAGGGCGCGGCGTTGAGCTTTGCGCGGCGCAGAATGCGGACACCCAAACCGTCGGCGTTTTTACAAGGCGCGACCCCGCAAAGGTTAAAACGTTGCTTGGAACGCCCGTTTTCCCCGCCCAAAAGACATCCGACTTTAAGGGGAAAATCGACGTAATGATAATCTGCGGCGGATCGGCTACAGATCTGCCGATACTTACCCCCGCGCTCGCAAAGGATTTTTGCGTTGTTGACAGTTTCGATACCCACCCGAAAATACCGGCGCATTTTGCCGCGGTAGACGAAGCGGCAAAGGCGGGCGGCAATCTGGCGCTTATCTCCGCTGGATGGGACCCCGGGATGTTTTCGCTTGCCCGCGTTTTTGCCGAATCGATACTCCCGGCGGGCAAAACCTATACCTTTTGGGGCAAGGGCGTAAGCCAGGGGCATTCGGACGCGGTCCGGCGCATCGAGGGCGTTATTGACGCGCGGCAGTATACGATACCTAAAGAAGAGGCGCTTCTCGCCGTGCGCTCGGGCAAGAATCCCGAGCTTACCGCCCGGGATAAACATTTAAGGGAATGCTTTGTTGTAGCAGCAGAGGGCGCCGACCTTGAAAGGATCGAAAACGAGATCAAAACGATGACCGATTATTTTGCCGATTACGATACGATAGTCCATTTTATATCAGCCGAGGAAATGAAGCGCGACCACAGCGAGCTTCCCCACGGCGGCTTTGTGATACGAAGCGGCAAAACCGGAACGGACGCTTGCCATAATAATACCGTTGAATACAGGCTGGCTCTCGATTCAAACCCAGAGTTTACCGCCGGCGTGCTTATAGCCGCGGCAAGAGCGGTCTATAAAAAGCACCTGCGCGGCGAAACCGGCTGTATCACGCTGTTTGACGTAGCCCCCGCCGACCTATCGCCCAAACCCGGCGAGGTTTTAAGAAAAGAAATGCTTTAAAAAAAGACGCCCCAGGCGTCTTTTTTTAATACTGTTCTTTTGAGTAAACTTTCATTCCAACGCCGGAGTCGTTAACAAGTATATCCTTCGGTAATTTTGAGAACTTTAAGGTAACATACATATCGCCGGCTGCGCCGGAAACGTTGAGTATCTGAATAAAATACACAAGCCAGAAAAATTCTACGGGCACTATGCAGTTGACCGCGGCAAGAACGATACCCCAAAACACAACGGGTGCCAGAGCGATAAATTTATAAGCGCCTTTACCGTAATAATCATCGCTTCCTGCAAAGGCATAAAGACCGGTAAACCCGTATTTGACCTTTTTTGTGCCGCATATTTTCATGGCTATACCGTGGACCGCCTCGTGCAGTATGAGATACAGAAACATAAAAACTATAAAAGCCGCCATACGGATAATATAGTTTACAAAACCGTTTTCCATTGTAAAAAAGGTCCAAACGGGTATATAAAAGCTCATTGCCGCCGCCATAACGACGGTTACCGCCAAAGCAACGCCGTTTACAAGCAGCGCTGTTTTTTTATCCTTTTGAAGGTCAAGAGAATAACATTCCTTATAGCCTTCCGGAAGTTTGCCGACCGATCTCATAATTGCACCTCAAATCATCCAAAAAACATCTGAACTACGTATAGGCGGTTATTCTTTATAATAAACGAAAGCGCTACGCTCTTAAAATCACGGTTCAGAACATTGCTTTTGTGACCCGGAGAGTTCATAAACTGGTTATGTAGTTTCGTATATCCCGCCGTCGTATCTGAATCCATACTGTAATAACCGAAATAAGCGATGTTCTCGCCGCAAGTGCCCGAAAAAGAAAGCCCGAGATCATCAAGAACAGTATAGTATATCCTGCCGTCAGGTCTTGTGTGCGATAAGACCTCTGTGATCTCCTCAACCCTTATATCGGTAGCCGCCTGCCGCTCATAGTCAAAGGTAAGCGGATCGATGCCCTCCGCCGCGCGCGCTTCATTCATAAGCCCTAACATTCCGGCTTCAAGGTCAAGATATTTTTGCGGCTTGCTCTTAGGAATGACCTGCGTTTCTAATACCTTGCCGCATTGCTTGCAAATAAGCGCTTTTTCACCGTCTGTTTTCACCGTTTCCGGTTTGGTTACTACCCACTCTTTTTCAACATGATCGCATACCGTTTCCGGAAAGATACTTACATCCCAACCGGAAAGATACTGAAACAGCCGGGTAAGGTCCTTGTTGTTTACAGCGCCGTCACCGTTAACGTCGAGCACAGCGGTGTTAACGCTTACTCTCCAATCCGAAAGATACTGAAAAAACCGCGTAAGGTCTTTATTGTTGACCGACTTATCGCCGTTTATATCCCCGCCTAACACGACCTCGCCCGACGCGCTAAGGGGCAAAGCAAGAAGGATCATCAATAAAACGAGTAATACAGTTATTACTTTTTTCATTATTTCCGCCTCCGCAAGTCCCGAATTGCCAATTTTCGATTTCATTATATCGCATAATTGCGAATAAGTCAATCAGGGGGAAAAGTGCCTCCAAAAAAGGACATCCCGAAGTGATATACTCCTTTTTAATATTCGTGGCGTAGCCACACCTTACCTATTCACTATTCACTATTACCTATCACTTCCCAAAAATCCCTTCCTGCATAGAAGTAAAAGTGAAGAGTGAAGAGGTAATAGTGAAGAAGTAAAAATCCCTCTCACTTGCGTTCGAGGGATTTTTGTGATTAACAAACAAAATAGCCCAAGGGTGAAAATGAAGTAAAATCGAGATTATTGATGCAATTTCAATATGGTCGAGAATTACTATTATTACACCGACAAAATAGCCCAACAAAATATCGATAATTCATTTATCCCGACAAGCCGGAATTTATCTACTTGTTTTTTACAAAGGAACTGATTTCCTTTTGCAATGATCTATACACATTTGCAACAAGAAAACCATCAGCGATTGCATGATTGAGGCGGACGGTAACAGGCATCATAAGTCTTCCGTTTTCCTCGCGGTATCTGCCCCAATTTACAATGGGTGGGAAATAAAGATAGCCATCCGGTAACTCAACGTTCAGCGAATCATAGGAAAGCCACGATACATATGAGGCGTCAAACCAGTTTGGATATTTCGCACTGTCAAATTCATACTCGTGATTTTTCTTTGCATTTTCCAAATCACGCAGAGCGTTCCCGTAAAATGTTTTGTAATCCTCACAGTATTCGGAGTGAACCGTAGTGCAGGTTTCCGTATCCTCGTGAAAGACGTAATGGCACGGATGAATAACGTCATAGCAAATAAGCTCATCCGTCTTGTATAAATAATCCATTTTATAGTCGTCGCGCGAATTAAGTGCCTTCGAGAGAAGATACAGAAAATTCAGGTAAAACTTTGTGCCCGTATCTTTTGAGTATCTAACGAGTTCGGTTACGTCTATGCGCGCCGTCATTGACGTTGAGCACTTGCAGTCCTCAGTAAAGTGACGGTAAACGTCTTTTCTGTAATATGCTACTTTATCAATAACCTTGTAATTCATATTCGCCCTCACAAATCCCGATTTGTCGATTTCTTTTTGATTATTATAACACAATTACATGTGATTTTCAATCTGTCTTAAAGCGCCGGTTCTCATAGTGATAGTACCTCCGCAAAATAGCCCAAAATGATGCCGCCGCCAAAGGCGGCTAATGATGTTTCTCCGCATTGCTCCGAAATTATGTTGTTCGCTATCGCTCACAATGATGCGATGTTTGCCCCAATGTCCCGCAGGACACATCATTGCCGAAGGCAACATCATGCGCGGAGCGCACATCATTTGCCCAACAGGGCAAACATCATTGAAAAAACCTCGTCTTTCGACGAGGTTTTTTCTGACCCTATGCACCGAAATAGCACAATTTCTTATTGGTTTCGTGCTTTATCTCCACCTATTAATTTCTATCATTTCAGTCGGCGTCCTGTATTTCCATGTGCTACCAATTTCATTATCACAGTAATGAATGGTATCTAAGACCATTCTGCTAATAAGAAGTTTTTTCTCGCCCTTTATAAGACATTAAAAACTAAGTGTTTTAAGATACAACTATCAAAGCGTACAGAAATACAATATCAAATAATTGATAACTACTATAAAAACAAAGTTGTTAGATACGATAGTTACGTGCTTGAAAGAATATGTTCTTCGCTAAACTGTGATATTTCTGATATAATAGAATAAAAAAAGGAAAACAACTAACCCCGAACCATAAATTGCGGTTCGGGGTTATATTTTGTATTATTTTGGTCTTACTATCATCCAAATTATCCATAATCCACCGGTAAAGCAAATCATTATTATATCAAACAGTAAAGAGTGCCTTCTTCTGCCTCCCGCTGCTGCCGCCGCTGCCGCGGAAGATGACGCGTTATTGTTATTATTAATAACAATCGGCTGATCCATTTTTGATTTTTCATTAAATTTTTCCGTTGCACAACCGCAAAATGGACAAACTACTGCTTCATCGTTGATTTCTTTGCCACAGTGAGAACAAAATTTCATATCAGACACCCCAAAAAAAATAATAATTTTATAACTATATGAATCATTATATCTGTATTACAGATATTTGTCAATACCTTTATTGCAGATATAGCATAATAATTTTGAGGTGATTATTATGCAATTCAAAAATCTACGTGAAGCAAGAGAAGACAGAGATATAAAACAAAAGGATATTGCAAAATATCTGAATGTGTCTCAAAACACTTATTCGCAGTATGAAACAGGCGTAATATCTTTGACCGCAGAAGTTTTAATAAAGTTATCTGACTATTATGGCGTAAGCATTGATTATTTGCTTGATAGAACAAGAAACCCTGAAATACAAAAATAAATGATAATGATTATAAACCCCGAACCGTAAATTGCGGTTCGGGGTTTAATATTCGTGACGAAGCCACACCGACAATCAACGCAAAGCGTTGGATATCATCAATTCCGCAAGGAATTGCATATCATCAACGGTGTAACCGTTGTATCTCATCATTGCGAAAGATTGATACACGGCAAAGCCGTGATGATATACAGTCCTATGGACTGATGAAATAATTCTCGTTCCTAAGAACGAGATTTTTTGTGCTTAACAGACAAAATAGCCCAAATGTGAAAATGGCGTAAAAATTGGATTTTAGACACCATTTTAATATAATCAAGAATTGTGGTTTTTACACCAACAAAATAGCCCAAAATGATATACGGCTTCGCCGTATGATATACCGCGCTGACGCGCGGCATGATATATTGCTCCTGCGTCGCAACATGATATAATATCCGTTCCTTCATACGCCGAAGGCGTATATCATCCTTTTTTGGATATCTCGCCCTTGGCGAGGAATCCAAAAAGGATATCATACCGAAGGTATATCATCCGTTCCGACAAGGAACGGATATCATTGAAAAAAGCGCCTTTTGTCGTAGACAAAAGACACTTTTTTTATGGCCCGCCCGAAGGGATTTTGTCCCGGCGCTATCGCGCCTATCGCCTCGCTTCGCTCGTTGCCGCGGCTAAAAAACAGTCCACCGGACTGTTTTTTTACGCCTTGTTCGATTCCCATCTGACTAAAAAAAGAAAAGCCGCACCATAAAGGTGCAACTTTTCTTTTGGAGCGGGTGATGGGAATTTGTCTCGGCACTGCCGTGCCTATCGCCTCGCTCAGCTTCGGTAGTCTGGGGCTTTGCAATCGCTTCTCTGTAATCGCCGAGAGGCTCTTCGTTTTCAATCTTCTGCCATAAATCAAACGAGAACTTGCTGCCTTCGCCGTACACCGATTCAACC
>JAFZIK010000023.1 GCA_017554405.1 Clostridia bacterium
CCACTTCTACAACTATCAGCGCATCCAACTCAAAACAAAACTGACACCGATGGAATATCGGTGCCAGTTCGTTGCTTAAAAACTTAATATCGTGTCATAGGGGGCTTTTTTGTGCTGTCCGTACAAATTGGGGCAGTTCATTTTGATATGTATTAAAAGCGGGGAACAAGTGACTATCTGAAGATCTTGTAATGATCTGTTCGCTTTGATTTTACGTCATACAGCGCGGTATCGGCTTTTTTGAACAGCTCGGAATAGTTTTTTTCCTCGCCGTGATACAGGGCGATACCGATACTTGCGCTTGTCTTTTTATCCCGATCCGGAAGAGATATGTTTTCTACAACGCCGGAAACGATCTCTTTAGCTATCTGCTCGGCGATCCGTTCATCGTCCGTGTCCTTTTTGAAAAAGATGAATTCGTCTCCGCCGAAACGGCCTACGGTCTCGCCGTTCTTGAAATATCCGTTCAGAAAAGCGCCTAACTGGCTTATCACGCTGTCGCCAACGTCATGACCGTATGTATCGTTGATAGCTTTGAAACGGTCGATATCCAGAACGAACAGGATGCCTTTGTTCTTTTCTTCGTTAAGGAGAAATTCGTTGATCTCTTTCGTGATGGCACTTTTATTTTTAAGCCCGGTCAATTCGTCGGTATCCTTTTGGATGTTGATCCGCCTGGTCAGAACGAATTCTTTGATGCGAAGCGAATTTGATACGATGTGGATGAAAAACCCGGAAACGGCAAATACGGTGATGTTGATAAGATCCATTTTCCAGATGGAAGGCGCTTTGAAAGCGTGCATCCAGAACAGATAGACCACCGAGGCGATCGCTATTTCGATCCCCATAAAAAACGGCTTGTCAACCATGAAAAGCGGCGTGATCAGCAGCATTACGATGAAGGTGGTGGAGGGATGCTCCAGGTTGGTCAGCGTCAAAAAACAACCGAGCAACAAAAGCAGAGAGATCGAAAGATAGATCCAGAATTGCGCGATCAGCGAGTCTTCCTTCATAATGAAAAAACATATAGAGGTCACGATCGCGTAAAGCAGATAACAGAGGTAGATCAGAGAGTTATGATGCAGCAGACCGTCAAGCAGCGAACCGATGAACAGCGCCGCGAAAACGGCGGTCATAAAACAGTGCAGGGTCCGCCAGATCATGAAATTGGAAACGTATGCGGCTTTTTTGATCTTGTCGTATTCTTCCTTCTCGATCCCGCAATAGCACAAATAGTTTTTAAGTGTATGTAAAAGTTTCACCGGGCGCCGTTCTCCTTTCGTGGAAATATGTTATCGGAATGCAAAACGTTTGCGGCGCGACCCTTTGCCTGTCACAGGTCGCATTTTTTTAATAATAACATGTTTTCCGGCAAAACGCAATATATTTTAAAATGCAGCTTTTGGTAGGCAAAAGAGACTTTTTTCATGGCAACGACGAACATTTTGGATCGGACGCACGTCAAGTATTGTTGTGAAAATAATAAAGGATGTATGTTTCAGAATCAAAAAACCATAGCGTGTAATACGAGTAGGGATTGTTTTTATCTTTGATTGTCAATCGATAATAATCACCGGCAGTAATACAGGAATCGTCAAAATCATATTCGGACAAGCGGTCATCGGTTGACATCCAGCCTTTGAAGTTGTCTGTATATCCTTTTATTGTATTGATATCGGATTCCGAAACCGGAGAATAATCGCTGTTTTTCTCAAAAGCTGATGAAGATTCATAAACGTATTTTGCGTAATCCGTGTAATCCTGAAAACCGCCTTGCTGAAAATGTTCTTCTTTTGAAACAAATCCGGAAGGGATCGACGAACACGCTGACAGCAGTAATGACAGAAGAATGACCACAAATAATAAAACTTGCTTTTTCATTCCTTACGGCTCCTTGTTCTTAGACGTATTGATTGAGGAAATAAGCATACGGCGGATAGAGCCGCAGTCGTTTTTCAACGGTTTATATTTATCTTCCGGCAATAAAATCAAAATACTTATCACCTCAAAAAATCGACTTTATTTTAACACAAAAGGCGCGAAAAGGCAATATCAAAGAAAAAATCGGGCTTATTGTAAGCCCGAAAGGAAGATTTCTTTATGTGTTCGACTTTGCGGTTTGGCAAGAGGCAATCAAGAGTCTTCGGATATTGCCGCAAAGTTTTTCCGCGGTTTTATACTGCGTTTCATCAATTCTGTTTGTTTCATGCAATAACTTGAGCCAATAACTTGTCTCGTTTGCCTCTTTTAGCGCAATTTCAAGTTTGGCAATAAAATCGGATTTACTGTGTGCATACTGAGCCTCATGTATATTTGCTCCAACAGATGTGCCGGCACGTGCCATTTGATCTATCATATAAGAACTTTTTGGAATTTTGATACTATCGGCAAGGCTAACGATTGAAGCGGCAAATTCAAAAGAGAGATTAAGAAGTTTATTATCTGACATTATCTCACCCCACTTGCAATTATAGCAACGATATGAAATTCTGTCAATGATATACGGCTTCGCCGCATGATATACCGTGCTAACGCACGGCATGATATATTTGCTTACGCAAACATGATATAATATCCGTTCCTTAATACGCGAAGCGTATATCATACCCGCAAGGGTATATCATATGCGAAGCATATATCATCCGTGACCGAAGGGAACGGATATCATTGAAAAAAGCGCCTTTTGGTAGACAAAAGGCACTTTTTTCATGGTGGGAGAGGATGGATTCGCCGCAAGCGGACCGCGGGTTAAAAACAGTCCCCCGGACTGTTTTTGTCAACTGCGGTTGACACACCCTGTTCGAATCTCATCCCCTCGCGTTGCCACAAATCAAAAAAGCACCGACCTTTCGGTGGTGCTCTTTCGATTTGGTGGGAGAGGATGGATTCGAACCATCGAAGTCGAAGACAACAGATTTACAGTCTGCCCCCTTTGGCCGCTCGGGAACTCTCCCATATGATTATTCAACTGTTAACAGATGTATCGCAACAATTATTCTCGTATATTCCAACCGAAAAGCATTGGTAGAGAAGCGAAGTCGTCGCGAGTGCGTTTACAAGCGAGCAGACGAAGCAAACGAGATGCTTTTCGGAAGCGAGACGCAGCGGCATGAGCGAACTTTTCGCGGTCACGCGCAAATGAGCGATATAGAGCTTGCGGGGAGCTGGAGCTGGTGGACGGACGCATCCTTTCGGGAAAGTCTGCCATGCTTGCGGCATAGCCGCTGTGCACTTCGCAATTAAAAACATCACACCGTGATGTTTTCTTAACATTGCTCGCCCTCTTAGGCTTCAAGTCCGCTTTAGATATTACAAAATCTGGAGCTGGTGGACGGACTTGAACCCCCGACCTGCTGATTACAAATCAGCTGCTCTACCAACTGAGCTACACCAGCAATTTTCGCGCCTGATTACTATATCATATTTGATTTGCAAAGTCAAGGAAAAATTTAATTTTTTAAAAAATAAAAAGCGGTCTTGCGCGGGGGAAGAGGCAACTTTAAAAAGGAGTGAAAAATCGGCGTTGACTGTCCGTTCTGTGGGACATACGTGCGTTTAAAATAAATTTCAGAAAAAATGCTTGACAAACGGAATGTTATGCATTATAATGAAATCACGGAAACGAACAAATGTTCGGCGGAGGTAAAAAGATGAATTTTTCTCAGATTTTAAGCACGTTATTTGAAACAGCACTTGTTGTGTTTGCGGTATGGGCGGTTTTCCATGAGGATATTTTTATCGCTTTTGAAAAGCGCGTTGCCGCGTATTTTAAGCGCAGGCGTCTTAAATTGGTAAAGGGCGTTTCGGTTCGCACGGTCAGGTAACTTGTATTATTATTTGCAGGCGGTTTTTGCCGCCTGCATTTTTTTATTGAAAATTAGTGGCTTTAGTGATAGAATCTAACTGTCATTTTTATGTGAGGTATTAAAGTGAAAAAAAGCAGATTGATAGGGGATCGCGATTTCTATCGCCGCGCCATGGCGCTTGCCGTTCCCATAATGATCCAAAACGGTATCACTAATTTCGTTAATATGCTCGATAACCTTATGGTCGGCTCGGTCGGTCCCGAGGCGACTACCGGCGTAGCTATTGCGAATCAGCTGATATTCATATATAACCTTTGCATTTACGGCGCCATATCGGGCGTCGGTATATTCACCGCGCAGTTTTTCGGTAAAAAGGATACCGCCGGCGTATGCTATACCTTCCGTTTTAAAATGATCGTAAGCACAGTGTTTACTTTGCTTTTTATGCTTATCGTTCTTTTAAAGGGCGATTATCTTATCGGGCTTTATCTTACCGGCGAGGGCGATGCTGCGTCCATTTCGGAAAGCGCGAGGATCGCGTTTGATTACGTAAAAATAATGCTCATTGGTATTATTCCTTACGCGCTATCGCAAAGCTTCGGCTCAACTTTGCGCGAAACCGGCAGACCTAAGGTCCCTATGTATGCCGGCATTATGGCGGTCGCCGTCAATCTGATCCTTAATTACGCTCTAATCTTCGGTAATTTAGGCCTGCCGCGGCTGGGCGCCGCGGGCGCCGCGATAGCAACGGTCATTTCAAGATTTGTTGAGCTTATCTACGTTTCCTTAGGCGCTTTTATCGGCGGCAAAAGCAAATATATCGCCTCGGCGTTTAAAAGCCTATACGTTCCGGGTAAGCTTGTTAAAAGTATGATAGTAAAGGTAACGCCTTTATTTCTTAACGAACTGCTCTGGAGCACCGGTATAGCGTTTGTCAATCAGTGTTACAGTGTGCGCGGGTATGACGTTCTTGAGGCGGATTATATAGCAATGACCTTCTTTAATCTCTTCTCTGTAGTATTCTTCTCGGTTGGTATTTCAATAGGCATAATCGTGGGTCAGATGCTCGGCTCGGGCAATACAAGTGACGTTATGGATACCGCGGTAAAGCTAAGGGTATTCTCGGTCTTCACCGCGTTGGCGGTCGCCGTTGTTTTCGCTTCGCTTTCCGGCGTTATTCCGCTTGCTTTCAATACTTCCGAACAGATCAGGCATCTGTCTACCCACTTAATGATAATCACGGCGTTATTTATGCCGGTCGATGCCTTTGCGCAGTCTTCGTATTTTACCCTGCGTTCGGGCGGCAAGGTGCTTTTGACCATGGTTTTTGATTCCTTCTTCGTTTGGGTGGTAAGCGTGCCGTTCGCCTATGTGATAAGCCGGTGGACTTCTATGCCGATACTGCCGTTTTACGCGCTTTCGCTTTCGCTCAACATAATTAAATGTGTTCTCGGTTACTATTACGTTAAAAAAGGCTCGTGGATAAAAAACCTGGTAAGTGAAACGTAGGTCGCAAATAGCCGTTAAATATTGATATGATCGTTAGTGAGGTCCGCTGTTATGAAAAATGATTTTAATATTGCCGGAGAAAACAAAGGCGGTAAAACCTATGGGTGTATTATAAAGCTGTTTGATCAAAGCCCTGAAAAACCGAGCGTGCTTGCCTTTTTGAAAGAAAACGTCATATTTGCGGGTTATATTATTCCGAACATAGTTAATTACGGTCTTGATACCGATTTTTTTGAATGCTTTTATGCAAAAAACGGGCGGGGTGATATATCCTTTGCAGCAACAAGGTATCATGATTCCGCACAGGTGTTTTGCAAAGAGCAAGACCCCTCAACGGTTCGCAATTTTGTCTCTCTTGTCAAGGATAAGGGAATTAAGCGGATAAGCGGTAATTTTGATTTTGTTGAACAGATGAAGGCCTATTTCGCTGAAGCGACGTTTGAAGAGGGAAAGGTAGCGATACTTGATAATAAAACCGTGCCGGGATCACAGACCCGATATCCGTGCCTTAGGGCAGATACGATGGAGGATTTTATAAAGCTTGCCGAACTTTTGATGGAAGACGAGTCATTTGCAAAAAACTATTCGGTCGATTCACTTTCAAAACAGTTTTATGAAAGAAGCCGCAGTAAAAACGGCAGAAACTATTACATAAGCGATGATAAAGGTGTGGTTTTGTGCCACGTCGGCACCTATGCGGAATGCAGTGATCTTGCCGTGATAGGCGGTGTAAAAACGCGCAACGGTTTTTACGGCAACGGCTATGCAACTGCGCTTATATGCTATCTTAAAAACATATTGGGAAAAGAAGGGAAAAGCATAATCCTTTATTTTTACGATCCCGAGCTTTTGTCTTTTTATAACAGGTTCGGGTTCCTTCAGCTTGAGAGTTGTGCCAAAATCGAACTTTTTTGATATTCTTCCGATAGATATAAGGCGCAAATTTTGTTAATTTGCTATTGTTTTTTGCTTGCTAAAATGATATAATCGTTTCATACGGTGGTCTCACCGAATTTAGGTAAGGAGAAAGAGTATGATCATTTCAAAAGAAGTAGAAAATATGTGCCCTGTTACAAAGGGCCCGCATCACGGTCCGGCTCCCATACCCGAAGAGGGTAAATGGATCCCGGCAAAGGTGATCGAGGATATCTCGGCTTATACTCACGGTGTGGGCTGGTGTGCGCCTCAGCAGGGTGCCTGCAAGCTGTCTCTTAACGTTAAAAACGGCATAATCGAAGAGGCGCTTGTAGAAACGATCGGCTGTTCGGGCATGACCCATTCCGCGGCTATGGCGGCGGAGATCCTCCCCGGCAAAACCGTTCTTGAAGCGCTCAATACCGACCTTGTTTGCGATGCTATAAACACGGCTATGCGCGAGCTGTTTTTGCAGATCGTTTACGGCCGTTCGCAGTCCGCTTTTTCGGAGGGCGGCCTCTCGATAGGCGCCGGTATGGAGGACCTCGGCAAGGGCGCCCGCTCAATGGTTGGCACCATGTATGGCACCAAGCTTAAGGGTGTTCGTTATCTTGAAATGACCGAGGGCTATTGCACCAAAATGGCGCTCGATGAAAATAACGAGGTTATCGGTTACGAGTATGTTTCCCTCGGCAAAATGACCGATTTCATCAAAAAGGGTATGGAGCCTAACGAGGCTTATGAAAAATCCAAAGGTCATTACGGCAGATTCAGCCAAGAAGACGGCGCGGTCAAATATATCGACCCGCGCAAGGAATAAGGAGGAGAGAAGTTATGGCACAGTTTGAAGGTTATGAGAGACGCGAGGCCAAGATTCTCGCCGCTTTGAAAAATTACGGTATCTCATCGATCGATGAATGCAAGGAAATATGCGCCGCCAAGGGCATAGATCCGTATACCATAGTTCAGGAGACTCAGCCGATTTGTTTTGAAAACGCCAAGTGGGCGTATACCGTAGGTTCGGCTATTGCTATAAAGGAAGCCGAGCGCACCGGCGATAAGTCGGCGGCGGCAGCGGCGGCTAATATCGGTATCGGCTTGCAGGCGTTCTGCATCCCCGGTTCGGTCGCCGAAAACCGTAAGGTCGGCTTAGGCCACGGAAACCTCGGCAAAATGCTTTTATCGGAAGAAACCGAGTGCTTCTGTTTCTTAGCCGGTCACGAGTCGTTTGCGGCGGCTGAGGGCGCAATAAAGATCGCTCTCAACGCTAATAAGGTCCGCAAACAGCCGCTTCGCGTTATCCTTAACGGTCTCGGCAAGGACGCCGCTTATATCATTTCAAGAATAAACGGCTTTACCTACGTTGAAACTGAGTTCGATCCTTACAGCGAAGAGGTTAAGGTCGTTTATGAAAAGCCGTTCTCAAAAGGCCCGCGCGCGGCTGTAAAGTGCTACGGCGCGGATAACGTTCCCGAGGGCGTTGCGATCATGAAGCTCGAAAACGTAGGCGTTTCCATTACCGGTAACTCAACCAACCCCACCCGTTTCCAGCATCCCGTTGCCGGAACCTATAAAAAGTGGTGCGTTGAAAACGGCGTCGGCTACTTCTCGGTAGCTTCCGGCGGCGGCACCGGCAGAACGCTTCACCCCGATAATATGGCGGCGGGCCCGTCCAGTTACGGTATGACCGATACCATGGGCCGTATGCATTCCGATGCGCAGTTCGCCGGTTCATCCTCCGTTCCCGCTCACGTTGAGATGATGGGCTTAATCGGCGCCGGTAACAACCCGATGGTAGGTATGACAGTTGCTTGCGCCGTTGCTGTAGAAGAAGCGCTGAAATAATATGTAGGGTTCGGCGCTTGCCGACGAACCGTATAAAAATAGGAAACCCAAGACCTTATGCGTCTTGGGTTTTGTGCGTTTCTATCCATTTTTTCGGATTGTTTTCAATATATTCCCATATTTCATTATAATCATTTTTGTCGCGGATAATGTGGTCGTAATATGACCGTTGCCAGATATCACCGTTATAACCGGCATTATGAATATCTCTTGCGGCATTCATTTTCAAAAAACCTATCGCTTGTGAAATTAATGACCGCCTGCGTAGGGGCGATTCACGAATCGCCCGCTCGGTTATAACAATGATTAAATGAATATGGTCGGGCATAATGACATATTTGTCAATATTTATATCGAATCGTGCGTTAAGATTGCTTATATGATTGTCCAATATTCTTCCGTAAGGGGTTAATTTTATTTCGGGCGATTCGTGAATCGCCCCTACGATATCGGACAATATTTTCTTGCGGCTTTTGGTGCATATTGTTATAAAATACGCGCCGTTCTGTGAATAATCGTAATCGTCCAACCTGTTTTTCTTTCTTTTCGGCAAATCCATATAATCACCGATAACATAATATCACAAAATATCCGATGTTGCAATAAAACTGGGAGCGGCAAACCGCTCCCGAATTCTTTATTAATATATTTCTACATCCCAATCGCTTAAATATTGGAACAACCTTGTAAGGTCTTTGTTGTTAACCGAGCCGTCGTCGTTAATATCAAGCGCCGCTTCGTTGACCTCAACGTCCCAATCGCTTAAATGTTGGAATAATCTTGTTAAATCTTTGTTGTTGACTTTTTCATCGCCGTTGATATCGCCAGGGGTGTAGGGTGGACGTTCATAACCGCAATTATTACAAATTAAGTCATATCTGTTATCAAAAACATGCGGTGCTTTCCTTTTGTAACCGCAGATATTGCAGTCGATATCACACTCATTATCATACATATGGTTTGCAGCTCTAACTGCACCGCAGATATTGCAGGTGGTATCGCAGTCGTTTGTGTAAGTGTGGATAATATTTCTGTGATAACCGCACACATTACATTGTTCATCGCATGAATTGTCGTATATATGGTCGAGCGCGTTCACATAATCATCAACATAATTATTACCGCAACGCAAACATATATGCGTAGTAAATCCTCGCTCTGTACAAGTCGGATTTGTTATAACTGCATTGTAATTATGACCAAGCGCATTGATTGGTTTTGTCATCTCTTTGCCGCAAATAGTGCATTTTCCGTATTCTTCGCCTGATTTTGTACAGGTAGGTATTGTTTTGACAACCCAATTGTTACAGGTGCAATAGGTTCTTATCCACGGGGATGCCACATATTTATTACTGCTGGCAATTGAAATATTATCCCATTGTTGGGCTGTACCTTGGTAATGTACTTTTTCGATTGCTGAACAATCTAAAAACGCGCCCCAGCCAATCTTAGTCACGGAATTTGGAATTATGACTGATTTAAGACTTGAGCAACCATCAAACGCTTGCTGATCAATCGTCCTGACCGAATTACCGATTTTAATTGATATTAAGCCTGTACAGGCAAAAAACGCCCAAAAACCAATTGAAGTCACCGAATCGGGGATTGTAATTGACGTAAGTCCCGAGCATTTATTAAAAGTAGAATCAGCAATCGAAGTAACTGAATTTCCGATTGCAATTGATGTAAGTCCGGTGCAACCACTAAACGCACTTTTGCCTATTGATGTTACACTGTCAGGTATAGTTATACTTTTAAGCCCGGTGCAACCGCTAAACGTAGAACTGCCTATATATGTTACTTTTTTGCCAACAGTAAAACTTTTAAGCCCGGTACAATTGTAAAACGCAGAATCACCATATGAAGTCACCGAGTCGGGGATTGTGATAGAGTTAATCGCCAAACAACCGCGAAATGCATTTTTTCCAATAGAGGTTACTCCATCTTTTATAATAACTGTTTTTGTTACATTGTAATACTCGCCCCAAATCGTATTTGAAACTTCAATGCCGTTAACGGTGCCATTGTCTTCTATTGAGGTTGAAAAATCATACATTTTACCTGAGCCTGAAATTGTTAGCTTACCGGAATGAATTTCATATTCATAATTAACATTTTGTCCGCATTTGCCAGAAACAGTTAAAGCGTTTGCTTTAAACTCAAAAATCCCAAGCGGATAAATTGAGATTAATAGAATTATTGATAATAAAAATGATAAAAACTTTTTCATATTTACCCCTCTTTTTCAATTGTTAAATCATTTCTTATTTCAGTATCAAAATTATTTGAAACTCTGATTATTGCTTTCTTTATTTCACTTTTGTGATAATAATTTCTTGTGAAAAACCGCTCATTATTCTTGGAAAAGACAAAAAATGCAAAATATAGGTTTGATTCTTTGTTTTCAACTATGCTTTGTTGGTATTTAATTTTTTCTCTCTTTGCGCGCATAAAGCTTTTGAATTTCTTTAATCCGTCCAACATATCCTCTTTCGTAGAATAATTGTCAGAATGTCCAACATATTGATGGTTACTGTTGTTTGGTAATAATTCAAATCTCCAACCTTTATCCTGCACTATTCTGTACTTGTACTTCGCCATTTGATTACACCTCCTAAAATTTGTCAAAAACTAAAAAAGTGTGTGCAACCGAAGTCACACACACCGAAAAATGCGACTTCGATTTGCTACCACACAAAACTTTTAACACTCACACAAGAAATGTCAAAACAGAAGTCTGCATTTTTACCAAATAAAAAATGCCACTTCTCGTGTGAGTAAAATATTAAGTTTTGTGTGGTATGCGCTTATTATACCACCGCCGCAAACAAATAGCAATCTTTTTATAAGCGCAAAATCCCATTTCTTTCTTATTGACTAAATCCGTGTAAAATGGTAAAATCAAATTATTAAAACTCTTTTCCGCTTCCGGAGGATTTTAAAAAATGCGTAGGATACATAAAGCATTCGCGATCATCATTGCAATATCGCTTGTTTTTTCGCTTTGTCTGCCGCTTATGCCGCGGGTGGCTGCCGCCGCCTCGCAGGGCCGCATAACGGGGGACAGCGTCCGCATGCGCGATAAAGCCACGACCTCCGGCTCAAATATAGTTGCGACCTTGAGCTTGGGCGCGGTCGTTACTATAAACGGCAAGGTAAGCGGGCAGGAGGCGGTTTCGGGATCCGGCACCACCTGGTATAACGTTACGTCCGGCGGCAAGACCGGTTACGTATACGGCAAGTATGTTGAAGAGATAGCGCCGCCTACTTATAACGAGGATTTTGAAAGCAATCTTTTAAGTTTTCCGGAGGATTACCGCGCGGCGCTTCGGGCAATACACAACGCATACCCGAACTGGGTGTTTATCGCGGATAAGATATCGCTTTCGTTTGACGACGCGGTAGAACTCCAATACGGCGATGAAACCGAAACAATGGGCGCTACCCGCAAGTGGGTAGAGCTTTCCTACGGGCTCAGGTGGCGCGATCCGCGGACCGATGAAGAGAATCCCTCGCATATACTGGAGGGTAGGTGGACCTACGCCTCAAGAAAATCCATAGCGTTTTTTATGGACCCGCGCAACGGTCTTACCGTAAATAACAGTCAATCCGATTTTCCGAATATATTTACCTTTTTAGAGCATACATACAACGCTTCAGTCCAGACCGAGGCGGGCGTCCGGTCGATAGTAGCCAATACCTTTCTTGCAAACGGCTACGGCGGCGATAAGGACGCCTATATAAAGGATATAATGGCGGCGGCGGGCGAATCGGGAGTGAGCCCCTATATTATAGCCACCACCATTATTACCGAGCAGGGAACCGGCGGCACCAGCCGCCTTATCAGCGGGACCTATTCGGGCTACGAGGGTTACTATAACTTTTTTAATTACGGCGCATACGGCGATAACGTTATTAAAAACGGTCTTGAATATGCCAAAAAACAGGGCTGGAACAGCCGCCGCGCGTCTATCGTAGGCGGAGCCAAGAAGTATGGAAGCGGTTATATAGGCATAGGTCAGAACACCTATTACTATATGGATTTCAACGTAAAGTATCCCGATAAGATATATCACCAGTATGCCACGGCTCTTTACGACCAGTGCACAAAGGCGGCGATACTGAGAAAAGCACTGGTATCCGATACGGGTATGACCCTTTCGTTTCATATCCCGGTTTATACCGACCTGCCGTATGAAGTTTCGGCAGAGCCCACCGAAGAGGATTATTACGTTCACGTATGCGAGGGCGAAACAATCAACGCCCAGCCGGCCACCTGCCTTGAGGACGGCTATTCCGGCGACGTTATATGCAAAACCTGCGGCGAGCTTATAAGAGAGGGCAGCGTTATACCGGCGACCGGTCATAATTATAACGCAGCAGTAAAAAACCCCACCTGCACACAGGGAGGATATACGACTTATACCTGCAGCCGTTGCGGTGATACATACAGCGATAATTACACCGACGCTTTGGGACATAATTATATAATGAGAACGGTAAGACTTGCCACAGAAGCAGAGAGCGGACTTAAAGAGGAAGTATGCTCGCGCTGCGGATTAAAAACCGGAAAAACCCAAGAGCTTCCGTATACCGGGCATATAACCGGCGATATTAACGGCGATGATTCGGTTAACAACAAGGATTTAACGCGATTATTCCAGTATCTTTCCGAGTGGGAAGTTGAAATTAACGAAGCGGCGCTTGACGTTAACGGCGACGGTTCGGTCAACAACAAAGACCTGACCCGCCTCTTCCAGTTCTTATCCGACTGGGACGTAGAAATCTTTTGATTTAATCTGTAGTGGATGGCGCTTGTCGACATCCCGATTCAGTCGCCAGCAGTCAGACATCAGACGTCAGATACAAGGTGCGGTGGGCGTTTGCCCACCGCTTTATATATTGCGCCTTCGGCGCACATATTGTCTGACATCTGATATCTGTAATCCGGTATCTGATTCGGCGCACATATTGTCTGACATCTGATATCTGCAATCTGGTATCTGATTCGGCGCACATATTGTCTGACATCTGATATCTGTAATCTGGTATCTGATTCGGCGCACATACCGCTTAAATCAGGATCGGTTTTTCTTGATATTGCCCGGCGATGATGCTATACTTAATCTGGCGAGAGTCGAACACGCCACGCTTTAAACGGCAAAATTTGCATCCTTCTTTGCCTCAAAACTTGAAATACGCCGGTATATCTGCGTTTTTCGGCTTCGACGATATGGAAATTTTGCTCGTTTAAAGTTCAAAGAAGTTTGTGCCGCCGCATTTTTTCAGTCGGCGCGGCACGAATTTGCAGGAAGGCAGGCGCCTTTCAAAAATGAGTGCAAGAAAGATAAATAAAGGCGGCGAGCCAAACCGTAGGGGGTTCGACTCTCGCCAGATTAACCCGGTGATGAAAATGGCAGAAAAAGAAAACGCTTTTTCGCGGACCGAAATGCTTATAGGCAAAAGCGGTTTAAAAAAACTCAAGCAGGCGCGCGTTGCGGTCTTCGGCGTCGGCGGTGTTGGCGGATTTTGCGTAGAGGCGCTTGCGCGCGCCGGAGTAGGCGCGATCGACGTTATCGATAACGATACGGTGACCTTAAGCAATTTAAACCGCCAGATACTCGCTACGCGTAGCGTTCTCGGAATGCAAAAAACCGAGGTGGCAAAAGTCAGGATAAAAGAAATAAACCCGGATTGCACGGTTACGGTGCACGAGCTGTTTTTTATGCCCGACACCGCCGAAAAAATAGATTTTTCGGTTTACGATTACGTTGTTGACGCCATTGATACCGTGGCGGGAAAGCTTCAGATAATCCTATCGGCAAGGGAGGCTGGCGTGCCGGTTATCAGCAGTATGGGGACCGGCAACAAGCTTGACCCCACGGCGTTTCGCGTTGCCGATATATACGATACGAGCGTTTGCCCTTTGGCTCGCGTAATGCGCGAGATATGCCGCAAAAACGGCATTGAACACCTTAAGGTGGTTTATTCGAAGGAAGCGCCGATAAAACAAAAAAGCACCGCCAAAAAGCCGGTGCCCGGTTCGGTATCATTCGTTCCCTCGGTCGCCGGGTTTATAATCGCAGGCGAAGTCATAAAGGATCTTATAAAATAAACGGCGCGTTGCACCAAATAATAAGCGGGAGGTTTCAAGTTCGAAACCTCCCGCTGTGTATTATTTCATATATTCGGTATACGGCTTTTCGGTGTCAATTATATTTGTGGAATGACCGGTTCTGTTGGTTACGGGCGGAGGGGTCATATAATCGCCGTAAACTTTGGTAAGGAACTTATCGTAATCCTCGGGTATTATAACCTCAATATCTCCAAACTGCGCTTTTGCACCGTTTCCGTACCATACGGCGGGTATCGTGCTTTCATCAAGCGAGGTGCCGAAAGCGATAACGGTAAGATCGCTCTTTTGGGTGTTGGATACCAGGGCGTTCAGTCGCCGTCTTGTTTTATCAAGGTTTGGAAAAATGATTTTTGCAAAAAACTGAACAATGCGCATTTTCGCCGAAGCCGCGGATGAAAACTCCGCGCTCAACCGCGCTTTATACAAAAACAGTAAAAGCTTGAACTTTTTGATATTCATACGCGGGTAATAATCGATAGGGAATATATCGATATACACGCCGTGGTTCATTTTGCGGGTCTTAACACCCGATTCTATAAAGGATGTCCTGCTGTCCCTTATCTTTGCAAAGCATCCAAGATATTCGGGATCGGTGTTATAGTTTTGCAAAAAGTAGTATTCGGGTAAATACTGTTGACCGGTAGCCATAAATTTTTCATAGTCCTCGCGTGGCATTGCAACGTCTATATCGTCATCCCAGGGTATTATATCCTTATGCCTTACGGCGCCTAAGCAGGAGCCGTATATAAGATAGTATTTGAGCCCGCATTTTTCGCAGGCGCAGATAAATGCCCTTAATATGTTTTTCTCGCATAACTGAAGTTTTGCCAAGCCGTTATCGTTTTCCATTTTGCCGCCCTTCAAACATTAAAAATTATTTTGCCGAGGTGTAAAGATCGCATACCTCTTCAGCCGCGCCGATCATTTTGATTTTTCCTTTTTCTATCCAGGCAACGCGGTCGCAAAGTCGCTTAATCTGGTCGATCGAATGCGATACGATGATAACCGTTGTCCCGCCGGACATAAGCTCGTTTATGCGTTTTTCGCACTTTTCCTGGAAAAGAAAATCGCCTACTGCCAGGATCTCATCAACTATCAGTATATCCGGCTTTGTTATCGTGGCGATAGCAAAGCCCACGCGGGCCACCATACCGGAGGAAAAGTTTTTCATCGGAACGTCTATAAACTGGTGAAGCTCGGTAAAATCGACTATTTCATCGAATTTCTCTTCGATATACTGCTTTGAATACCCGAGGACCGAGCCGTTAAGATATATGTTTTCGCGCGCCGTAAGGTCCATATCAAACCCCGCACCGAGCTCTATAAGCGGCGCGATGGTGCCGTTTACCTTAACGGTGCCGGTGCTCGGCTTATATATGCCTGAAATTATCTTTAGCAGGGTGGATTTGCCGCATCCGTTAAGACCGATAAGTCCGAAAACCTCACCTTTTTGGACGGTGATATTTATATCGGATAGCGCCATAAACTCTTCAAAAAGCAACTGCCTTTTGAAGAATTTTATGAGGTATTCTTTTATACTGTCAACCTTTTCCTTTGCCATATTAAAGCGCATGGAAACGTTGGAAATCTCAACCGCGTTACTCAAAATATCACCCCCGCGTTACATATACAGAACGAATTTATCCTGCTTTTGTCTGAATACAAGTATACCTATAACGAGCATTAAAAGCGAAACGCCGACCGTTACCAATGTGAACTGCCAGTTCGGAAGCGTATTGTAAATTACCACTTTTCTGAAAAACTCAACAAAGTAATACATCGGGTTCAAATGCATAATAAGCATAAGCTTTTTATTGCCTTCAAGCAGGGTTATCGGATAAATGATAGGCGTGGCATAAAGCCAGGCGGTGAGGAAAACGCCGTAGATATGAACTATATCCCTGAAAAATACAGTAAGCGCCGACAAAAGCATACTCAAACCTATCGAGAAAACAAGCGCCAGCAAGAGCGGTATAGGGAACAAAAGCATCGTAAAGGTAAACTTTATGCCCGATGCGAGCAGAACGATAACTACCGCTATCAGCGAAAACAGCAGGTTAACAAAGGCAAACAGGCATTTTTCAAGCGGGAAAATATACTTTGGTATATAAACCTTTTTTATAAGCGGAGCCGCGGTGAATACCGACATCATCGAGGTTGAAGTGGCTTCGGATATAAAGTTATAAACCGTTGCGCCGGTAAGGTAGTAAACGTGGAAAGGAATATTGGTCTCGCCGAATTTACCGCCCTTAAACAATACCGAAAACACAGTTGAAATTACCACCATCATCAGAAGGGGATTGAGAACGCTCCACAGTATGCCAAGAACCGACCTGCGGTATTTTACCTTAATATCGCGACCTATAAGGTTTGAAAGCAGATATCTGTATTTCAAAAAGGTTTGAAAATATTTCAAGCTGCACCTCCGGAGAATCGTTTTAAAATACGAAATTATTATAGCACACAAAGCAATCAAATACAAGTGTTAACATTGACAATAAAAGCAAATGTGGTATAATATTTAAAAATACTGTCTTGTTAGGGGTTTTTGATATGGTAAAAGCAGTTGTCGGCGCCAACTGGGGCGATGAAGGCAAGGGCAAAATAACCGATATGCTGGCGGGTGCCGCCGATATAGTCGTTCGCTTTCAGGGCGGTGCAAACGCCGGGCATACCATTCGCAATAAATACGGTAAATTTGCGCTTCATACCATGCCTTCAGGCGTTTTTAACGAGGGCGTTATAAACTGCATCGGCAATGGTGTTGCGCTTGATATAGATAAGCTTTTAAAGGAATATGATGAGCTGGTCTCCCGCGGTGTTCCAAAGCCGAAGCTTGTTATCAGCGAACGCTGCCAGATGGTAATGCCTTACCACATACTTTTCGACGTGTATGAGGAGGAACGCCTCGGCAAGGCGAGCTTCGGTTCTACAAAATCGGGTATAGCGCCCTTTTATTCGGATAAATATGCAAAAATAGGTTTCCAGGTCTGCGAATTATTTGATGAAGCCGCCCTGAAGGAAAAGATCAAGCGTGTGCTTGAGGTAAAAAACATACTTATAGAAAATCTTTATCATAAACCGCCGCTTGACGCCGATGAGCTTTTCGGCAAAATGATGATCTGGCGGGACGGCATAAAGGACCTTGTCGGCGACGTTCGAAAACTCTGTTTTGAAGCGGAAAAGGCGGGCAAAACGATACTTCTTGAAGGTCAGCTCGGCACCCTTAAGGACGCCGACCACGGTATATATCCCATGGTCACGTCCTCAAATACGATAGCGGCTTACGGCGCGGTCGGAACGGGACTTCCGCCCTATTCGATAAAGGAGGTCTATACCGTTATAAAGGCATATTCCTCGGCTGTAGGCGCCGGCGCCTTCGTAAGCGAGATATTCGGTGAAGAGGCGGCGGCAATGCGCGATCACGGCGGTGACGGCGGCGAATACGGAGCCACCACCGGCAGACCTCGCAGAATGGGCTGGTTTGACTGCGTTGCAACAAAATACGGGTGCGACGTTCAGGGGACCACCCACCCGATACTTACGGTGGTGGACGCGCTCGGTTATCTTGACGAGATCAAGGTCTGCGTGGCTTATGATATCGATGGGCAGATCACTACCGATTTCCCCGTGACAGGCAAGCTCCAGAAGGCAAAGCCGGTGCTTAAGACACTTAAGGGCTGGAAGTGCGATATTTCCGGCATTAAAAAGTATTCCGACCTGCCTGAAAACTGCAGAAAGTATATCGAGTTTATCGAGGAACAGATCGGTTATAGATTTGCTATGGTAAGCAACGGACCGGATAGGGAAAATATCATTGTAAAGGAATAAAGCGATGAACTTAAAAACCATTGATGATAACGGCAGAGTCGAGGGATTTTGCATTGTAAAAAGCGTTGAGAAGAAAACCTCTTCAAAAGGGGACGTTTATCTTGATTTTACGCTGAGCGACGCTTCGGGCGAGATCAACGCCAAGCTTTGGCGTTACGTTCCGGCGGAGCACGGCGAGTATAAGGCACAGGATATCGTAAAGGTTCGCGGGACCATAAGCGTTTACGGCGGCGCCGATCAGCTCCGTATAGACAGGATAAGGACCTGCTACGAAGGCGATAACGTAGATATTAACGACCTTGTGCGCAGTGTGGGTTATTCGGGCGAGGATATGTTTGCCGAGCTTTTATCGCTGGCAAACGGCTTTTCCGATAACGAGCTCAAAACCGTAGTTACGGCGATCCTTGCCGATAATAAGGAAAAACTGCTTTACTGGCCGGCGGCGTTCAAGCTTCACCACGCGGTGCGCGGCGGGCTTTTGATGCACACCCTCTCGATAGTCCGGCTCTGCAAAAGCGTTTGCGATATTTATACCTTTGTTGATAGCGAGCTGCTTATATCCGGCGCGATACTTCACGATATCGCAAAGCTGGATGAATTCTCGGTGGGCGAGCTCGGTATAGCCGAGGGATATACCGTTGAGGGCAATTTGCTCGGTCATATTGCCATGGGCGCCGCAAAGGTAGATGAATATGCAAAGCGGCTCGGTATAAGCCGTAAAACCTCGGTTTTGCTTCAGCATATGATACTTTCTCATCACGGCGATCCCGAGTTCGGCGCGGCGGTCAGACCTATGTTTATCGAAGCGGAGATACTTTCTGAACTCGACCTGCTCGATTCCCGCATATATGAGATGCGCGAGGCGGTAGGCGCCGTAAAGACCGATGAGTTTTCGGGGCGTATGTGGGCGCTTAACGACCGCAAGCTTTATAATCACAGCCGTAAAGATCTAAACGAAGAAACAAAACTCTTTTAAACGAAAGGAAGTTTTTTATGCAAATAACAAAGGATATGCTTATCGGCGACGTGCTCAATATCGATGAGGGCGCCGCAAAATACTTCTTTGCTATAGGTATGCACTGCCTCGGCTGTCCCGCTTCACGCGGAGAAAGCATCGAGCAGGCGTGCGCCGTTCACTGAACCGATTGCGATAAGCTCGTTAAGGAGCTAAACGCTTATTTTGAAAGCAAATAAGATGGTTTTTTCAAAAAGATTGGCACTTATCGAAAGTCTTGTGCCGGCGGGCAGCAGAGTTTGTGATGTTGGAACTGATCACGGCTACCTGCCCGTGTTTTTATACAGGTCCGGCAAATGCAAAAGTATAAGCGCTACAGATATTAACAAAAAACCGCTTGAAAACGCCCGCCGAAATATAGAGGCGGCAGGCGCCGCGGACGTTAGGTTATACCTTTGCGACGGGCTTGAAGGTATCACGCGGGATATGGCGGATACCGTGATAATCGCCGGTATCGGCGGCGAGGTGATTTCGGGGATAATTTTCCGCGCCGCATTTTTGCGCGATAATACGGTCACCCTTATCCTTCAACCCACTACCTCCGCCGATAAACTGCGTGATTTTCTTGGCGTCGAGGGCTTTTCCGTTGACCTTGAAACCGCCGTTTGCGATAACGGCAAGCTTTATGCCGTTATGCGGGCGCGTTATTCGGGCGCGCCGTATAAAATCGACGGCGTTCGGCGGGCGATAGGTCTTATAAAGCCGGATACCGCCGAGGGTCTCGCGTATATAAAAAAGCAGTATTCGGTCATAAAAAAGCGAGCCGAAGACCTAGAAAAAACCGATAAAAACAACGAACTTTACCTATACAGCCGCGATACCGCGGCGAAACTCGAAAAGCTGTTGAACGGGGAGGCGTAATATGGCGTTTGACGGTGCGTTTTTGCATACGCTTTTGCCTGAACTGAATAAAGCCGCCGGCGCGCGGGTAGAAAAGATATATCAGCCCTCGCGCGAAGAACTCGTGCTTCACCTTAAACGCAAGGATTTTTCCGAAAAACTGCTTATTGCGGCGCACAGCACGGGCGGCAGGATATGCTTTACCGACGCCGCGTTTGAAAACCCGGCGGTGCCGCCGATGTTTTGTATGCTCGCAAGGAAAATATACTCTTCGGCGCGATTTTTGCGCGCCGTTCAGCCGGGGCTTGAAAGGGTGCTCGAGCTTCATTTTGAAGCAGTAAACGAAATGGGCGATCCTATAACGCCTAAAATAGTCTGCGAGTTCATAGGCGGCGCGGGCAACGTTATTTTGACCGATGAAAACAATAAAATATACGATGCTATCCACCGCAGTGAAATAACCGCCGCGCGGCTCGTTATGCCCGGCGCGGTTTACTGTTATCCCGAAAACCGCGGTAAGCTCGATATCCTTACCGCCGATAGCAATACCGTTATCGCCGCCGTCCGGGAAAAGGGCGGGGAGGTATCCGCGGCGCTGCTTTCGGTTTGTGACGGGCTTTCGCCTATGGTTTGCAGGGAACTTTGCCTTTCGGCTTTTGGCAGTATAGAGGCGCAGGCTTCGGACGTAGAGCTTGATAAGCTTATTTCGCCGCTTGAGAGTTTAAAGGAAAGGATAAACGGCTCGCCCGAATACACCGTGCTTCTTGAGAACGGCGCGCTTCGGGATTATTGCTTTACCGATGTTTTCCAATACGGCGCGGCGTATCAAAAGAAACCTTTCGATTCGGGCTCAAAAATGCTTGATTTCTTTTATTCCGAAAGGGATAAAGCGCAGAGATTAAAGAAGCAAAGCGGCGATCTTATAAGGGCGGCAAACACCGTGCTTGCCCGCGTGCGGCGCCGTATGAATCTGCGTATTAAAGACCTTGAAGCGGCAAACGACCGCGAAAAATACAGGATTTACGGCGAACTTATAAAGGCGAATATGCACCTTATAAAAACCGGCGATACCTCGGCATCGGTTCCGAATTTTTACGAAGAGGATATGCCTTATATTCAGATAAAACTCGATCCGCAGTTAACACCTGCGTCAAACGCGGCAAGGTATTTTAAAGAGTATAAAAAAATGTGCGCCGCAAGCCGCAGTCTCGGCGAGCTTATCGAATCGGATAAACGGGAAGCCGATTACCTCGGATCGGTGCTCTATTCGCTTGAAAGCGCGTCCTGCGCCGCCGATATCGCCGGTATACGCGATGAACTTGCCGCGTCGGGCTATATAAGGGCGCAAAAGGCGCCGGGCAAAAAGAACGCCGCGCCCCGGATAGAGGAGCATATTTCGCCCGAGGGCTTTAAAATACTCGTAGGTCATAACAATTATCAGAACGATTATATTACAACGCGCCTTTCGGATAAAAACGATACCTGGTTTCATACCAAGAACATCCACGGTTCCCACGTTCTGCTCAAAAACGGCGGCGCGCCGGTGAGCGATAATACCGTTCTGCTTGCCGCAAAACTTGCCGCGGCAAATTCAAGGGCAAAAAATTCTTCAAACGTTCCGGTGGACTATACGCCGGTAAAATATGTTAAGAAACCGGCGGGAGCAAAAGCCGGCATGGTTATCTATACCAGGAATAAAACGGTATACGTTACACCGTGGGAGGAATAATTTGAAAACAGGTCTTTCAACGTCTTGCTTTTATCCTCTGTTGACCGAAGAATCCCTGCGCCTGGTCGGAAAGGCAGGGGTAAAGGCGACCGAGATATTCTTCAACGCCAACTGCGAGCTTGAAAAAAGCTTTGTTTCTATTCTTAAAGATATTAAGAACGAATACGGAACAAGCGTTTTGGCGGTCCACCCAACTATGTCGTTGGCGGAATCGTTTATGCTTTTTTCGGCGTATGAGCGCAGGTATGAAGAGGGTCTCGACCAGTATAAAAGATATGCGGAGATAGCCGCGGAACTCGGCGCAAAATATATAATAATGCATGGCGGCAAGCCGAACCGTGTGTTAGATGATCACGGCTATTTCGAGCGTTTTGCCGGTATCGCCGAAGCGGTGCGCCGAAACGGCGCCGTGCTTTTGCAGGAGAACGTCGTTAATTTCAGGGCAGGGGACCTTTCGGTGCTTTCGGATATGAAGGAATACCTCGGCAAAGACGCGGCTTTCTGCATTGATATAAAACAGTGCGTTCGCGGCGGATATTCGCCGTTCGAGGCGATAAAGCTCCTCGGCGGCTGCGTTAAGCATTTGCATTTAAGCGATAACTCGCCTGAAAACGACTGTATGCTTCCCCTTCGCGGCAGCTTTGATTTCGAGCGCTTTTTCGGGGCTTGCAAAGCCGCCGGATACGCCGGTAACGCGGTGGTCGAGGTATATCGCGACGCCTACGGCGAATACGCCGAGCTGTTCGCTTCGTATAACGATTTTATAAAAAGTTTAAATTTTTAAAAAAATATCTTGACAAACCGTTTTAAGGGTAGTATAATCTCATCGTTGCCCTTCGGGGTAACGCAGTTGGTGTTGATTGCGATGAGGGTCCACCCGTTCCCATTCCGAACACGGAAGTTAAGCTCATTTGCGCCGAAGATACTTGGCGGGCAGCTGCCCGGGAAAATAGGTAGATGCCAACATTTTTATCGTCTGTCTTTAAGGCAGACGATTTTTTTGTAGACAAAACGCCGAAAGGTTGGTATAATAAAACACCGGATTTAAAAAAAGGAGGGGCTTTATGGAGTTTTCGGTTCCTATTAAAAGCATAGCTTCATCGTTTCCGATACCCTGCGAAGTTGCCGATAAATATATAAAGCTTGCCTCCGGCGAGCAGATAAAGGTTTTGCTCCTCGTTATGCGCGATCTTTCTGAAAGCATAGATGCCGGGCGTATAGCGGATAAGCTCGGTATGGATAAGACCGCCGCGGAGGATGCGCTGCTTTTCTGGGTGCGCTGCGGCGTTCTCGGGAGCGCGCAGACTGCCGCCCCCGAAAAGCAGGAAAGGGAAGTCGTTATAACGTCCGAACTGCCTACAAGGCAGGACGTTATCGCCCGCGGTATGGAGGATGAAAAGGTCCGCCTGCTTCTGCGTGAAGCGCAGCTTAAGTTCGGGCGCGGCTTAAAGAACAACGAAAGCCGCCTGCTCGTATCGCTTTACGATGATTACGGTATGGACGTTTCGGTAATACTCCTGCTTTTGCAGCACGCCGCTTCGCAGAATAAGGCGAATCTTTCGTATATACGTTCAACGGCGGTAAAATGGCTCAAAGCAGGTGTCGTCACCGTGCGTGACGGTGAGGAGATAATCGCCGGCGAAGCAAAGGGCAAGCTCGCTTTTTCGATAGTCCGCCGCGCCTTCGGTATAGAAGATCGCCTGCCGAGCGATAAGGAGACCGAGCTTTCAAACCTTTGGGTAAACACCTGGCAGATGTCGCCCGAAATGCTTAAGGCGGCATATAACGTTTGTATAGACGCCAAGGCGAAAATATCATTTCCTTATATAAGCAAAATCCTCGAAAAATGGTATCTTGCGGGGTATAAGACCGTTGCGGATATCAAAGACGGTAAAAGCGCCGCAAAGTCCCGCCAGAGCAACGATTACGCCGGCTTTGATATAGATGCCTTCGAGGCAAAATTAAACAGCGATTAGGGGGATAACCGTGACCAGAAAAGAGTGCTACGAACAGTGCGTAAACGAAGTGCAGAACGCGCGCCTTGCCCGCGCCGCAAAGCGCGAAGAGGGCGCAGAGCGCCTGAAAAAAGAAAACCCCCGCTTTGCAGAGATCTGCGAGCTGCTTTCGGCTTTAAGCCCTAAGGTGGCGCGCGCCGCGATATCGGGGGATACTGTTGAACTCGAACACCTTAAGGATACCGTAACCGTGCTCGGTAAAGAGCGCGCGGTGCTTCTTAAATCGGCGGGCATCGGCGGCGATGATTTTGCCTGCGAAAAATGCCGCGATACCGGCTTTGTAAACGGTAAATACTGCGATTGCATAAAGCAGGCGGCAAGGGAACTTGCGGTAAAGAATCTTGCTGCTGTGGCGCCGGTTGATTCCTGCAGATTCGAGAACTTCGACCTGTCCTTTTATCCCGATGCCGATACCGAAAACGGCAACCCGAAAAAGCGTATGACCGAGATATTAAAGCTCTGCAAGGAGTATACGCTGAACTTCGATCCCGAAAAGTCCGATAGTCTTTTGTTTATCGGCAATACCGGGCTTGGCAAGACCCATTTATCGCTCGCGATGGCTTATGAGCTTCTTATGCGCGGGTTCGACGTCATATACGGCAGCGCCTATAATCTTTTTGCCCGTATGGAAAAGGAACATTTTTCCGAGCATAACGATAATTATTACGGCGACGCCGTCAGTTGCGATCTGCTTATAATCGACGATCTCGGCGGCGAGTTCGTATCTCCTTACGTTCAAAGTCTCGTTTATAACATAATAAATACCCGGCTTCTTGCGCGTAAGCCCACGGTTATAAACACCAACCTTTCAATGGCGGAGATAAACCGAATTTATACTCCGCGGGTGGCTTCCCGCCTTCTCGGCGAATATGTGGCAAAGAAGTTTATCGGCAGCGATATAAGGCAGCAAAAGAGCATTAAAAAATAGCGGGCGGCGTCAGCTCAACACCGCTCCCGGGCCGGCGGACCGACCGCCGCAAATACCCGAACGGTCAAAAAACAGCAAGTCATTTTCGACTTGCTGTTTTTGTGTTTTTTTATTCTGTTTTGCGCTCAGGGCGGCGAAAACTGCTAAAAAACACAAAAAAGCGCAAAAATTTGTTAAAAGTGGGCAAAAATTTGATATACTTATCTTTGTGAATTATGTATAATAAACGTGGAGATTTGTGCAATGTATTTAACAAATCGTTAAAATCGCAAAATTTGTCGGCATTTGCCCGGCGCTGTTTTGCTGGGTTTTTTGCGTTGCCGTTGCCCCTGCCGTGTAGCGTTAAACTCCTCTTTGAAGGTGTTTTGGTTTTGCGTAAAGCGGTGCCGGCAGCCGCGATCGTGTTTTATAAATATATTAAATCATACTTTTCTACTTTCGGGTTTAGGAGGGCGCATCGATGCCTAAGATCAACAAGTATAAAGCGAAACGCAAATCGGTTTCGTTTCTTGCGAGCCTTGCAAGGTATCTTATCCTTATCGCGTTTGCTTACATACTTTTTTATCCTTTCCTTTTCATGGGGATCAACACCTTTAAAACTTCGGCGGACTGGCTTGATCCTACGGTGCAGTGGGTGCCTAAGCATCTTTCCTTCAACAACATAAAAGTGGCATTTATTGCGCTCGATTACGTTAAGTCGGTAGTAAGCACCTTTAAAAACGAGATCGTAGCCGCTCTGCTTTCCTTCTTCTCCTGCGCGGTCGCGGGTTACGGGCTGGCGCGGTTCGACTTCAGGGGTAAAAAGCTTCTTATAGGCGTTATGATCCTTTTCATCCTGATACCCGATCCGATGATAATGGTAGCGAGCTACAGTAACTTCGGTCATCTTGATTTTCTCGGTATCCTCGGTTTGCTCTCAAAGGTGTTCGGCACAGAACTTCGCCCCGACGTGGTGGACGGTCCGCTCGTTTTCTGGCTCCCCGCCTTATTCTCGGTCGGCTTAAAGAACGGTTTGTTTATTTACATCTATATGCAGTTCTTCAAAGGGCTGCCTAAGGAGCTTGAAGAAGCCGCCTGGATGGATGGCGCCGGTCCCTGGAAAACCTTTTTGCGCATCGTTCTTCCTTCCTCTGGCGCCGCGGCGATAACCGTGCTCGTGTTCTCGGTGGTATGGTATTGGAACGATTACTATCAGGCGCAGATCTATCTTTCGGGCGATTGGCCGGTAAGCGTTGTTCTGGCAAACTTCAAATCAATGCTTGATCAGAACATAACAAGGCGGTTCACTTTCTCGCTCGGCTCGCTTATTATCGCGGCTTCGTTCTTATCGATACTTCCGCTGCTCACCTACTTCCTGTTTATGCAGCGCAAATTTGTTCAGAGTATATCCACCTGCGGTATCGTAGGTTAGTTGTAAACCGGCAACTTAAGGAGGAAACGGAAATGAAAAACTGTTTAAGCAAAGTATTGTGCGTAGTCTTGTGTCTCGCTCTCGTGTTTGCTCTTTCGGCATGCGGCGATAGCGGCGGGCAGAAGGATAAGCTCGACCTGGGTGAAGACGATATCTGGGACGTTGACGATAACGGCGGCAGTGAAAACGGCGGCACTACCGAGCAAAGCGAAGACGTTAACGATAACGGTAACGCCGAGCAGAACGCCAAGGATGCCGTTGCGGATGCTGATTCGCTTTCGTGGTCGCAGTTGGTATCGAAGATGCCCGCAAACCTTCGCAATACTACCTTTACCGTGTTCTCCTGGAACCCG
>JAFZIK010000024.1 GCA_017554405.1 Clostridia bacterium
AGCACTTCGCCGCCAACGTTTTCGCGGCGTGCCTGCTTATCGGTCATGATACCTTTAGAGGTGGAAAGGATGGCTACGCCGAGGCCCCTCATAACCTTCGGCATATCCTCTACGTTTGTGTAGATCCTCAAACCGGGTTTTGAAACGCGGCGGATGCCGGTTATGGTTTGAGCTTTGTTCGGGCCGTATTTCAGAACAATGTGAATTACGCCCTGCTTACCGTCTTCCTCGACGGTGAAGCTTGTGATGTAACCCTCGTCAAGCAAAATCTGGGCGATTGCCTTTTTTACTTTGGACGCCGGTACATCTACCGAATCATGCTTTGCCGAGGATGCGTTGCGAATACGCGTGAGCATATCGGCAATAGTATCGGTGATTTGCATACCGTAAACCTCCTTAGTGTGAACGTTCTGTCACAAATTCAAATACAATAGCTTACCAGCTTGCCTTCTTGACTCCCGGTATCTCGCCTTTATAAGCGAGCTCACGGAAGCATATGCGGCAGATGCCGTATTTGCGAAGATAAGCATGCGGGCGGCCGCAGATCTTGCATCTGTTATACTGTCTTGTTGAAAATTTAGCGGGACGAGCCTGCCTAACTTTCATAGATGTTTTAGCCATAAATCCTTCTCCTTACTTCGCAAACGGAGCGCCCATGAGAGTTAACAACTCGCGAGCCTCTTCATCCGTATTGGCGGTAGTTACAATAATAATGTCCATACCGCGAACCTTATCGATCTTATCGTATTCTATCTCAGGGAATATAAGCTGTTCCTTAACGCCCATGGCATAGTTGCCGCGACCGTCGAAGGAATCGGGATTTATCCCGCGGAAGTCACGCACGCGCGGAAGCGCGGCTGAAAAGAATCTTTCGATAAATTCATACATCCTGTCACCGCGAAGGGTAACCTTTGCGCCTATAGCCATGCCTGTGCGAAGCTTGAAGTTCGCTACCGACTTCTTGGCGCGGCAGATAACTGCCTTCTGACCGGTGATCTGACCTAAATCGGCGATAACGGCGTCAAGCGCTTTCGCGTTTTCCTTCGCCTCGCCGCAGCCTACATTGATTACGACCTTCTCGAGCTTAGGAATCTGCATAACACTCTTATAGCCAAATTTGGTCATCAATGCGGGAGCGATCGAATTTTTATATTCGTTTGCCAGCGTTGACATGTCATGTTCCTCCTACTCTTAAAAAGTCTCGCCGCATTTTTTGCAAACGCGGTCTTTTTTACCGTCCTCGTAGATCTTAACGCCTACGCGGGTCGCCTTTGAGCACTTGGGGCAAACGAGCTGGAGCTTGTTTGCGTAAATAGCGCTCTCGGTTTCGATTATGCCGGACGGATCGCCTGCTTTTCTAGGCTTAACGTGCTTTTTAACCTTGTTAAGACCCTCGACGATAACCTTACCCTCTTTGGGGCTTACTTCAAGAACCTTACCCATCTTGCCGTGATCCTTTTTATCACCTGTAAGAAGCATGACGGTATCACCGGTTTTAATGTGAAGCTTACTCATATTACGTTACCTCCCATTAAAGAACTTCCGGAGCAAGGGAAAGGATCTTTATATAATCCTTATCGCGAAGCTCTCTGGCTACCGGCCCGAAAATACGGGTTCCTCTCGGGTTCTTATCGTCACGGATAAGAACTGCCGCATTTTCATCAAATCTGATATAAGTGCCATCATTACGGCGAAGACCCTTTGCGGAACGAACCACAACTGCCTTTACAACGTCGCCCTTTTTAACGGTGCCACCGGGGGTGGCTTTTTTAACCGAAGCAACGATAACATCGCCTATGTTGGCATACCTCCTTTTGGAGCCGCCAAGAACGCGGATGCACTGGATTTCCTTTGCACCGGTATTGTCGGCAACCTTGAGGTAACTCTGTTGCTGTATCACAGTGTTTTCCTCCTTATGCTTACTTGGCCTTCTCAATTATTTCGGCAACGCGCCATCTCTTATCCTTTGAGAGAGGTCTCGTTTCCATGATGAGCACTCTGTCACCTATATTGCAGGCGTTTTCCTCATCGTGGGCCTTAAGTCTAATTGTGTTTTTGATAATCTTCTTATAGAGAGGGTGCTTAACGTTATCTTCGATAGCAACAACAACGGTTTTATCCATTTTATCGCTTACTACCTTACCCACTCTTGTCTTCCGAAGGTTTCTCTCTGTCATCTGACTTTACCTCCCTCAAGCAGTCTTGCCGTCTTTGATCTCGTTTTCGCGTATAATGGTTTTTACGCGCGCGATATCCTTTTTAACGGCAGCAATGCGATTAGGGTTATCGAGCTGATTGATTGCGTGCTGGAAACGCAGTTTATAAAGCTCATCCTTTAAATCCGCCAGTTTATCCTTAAGCTCGGACATACTGTTTTCTCTGATTTCCTTTGCGTTCATTACTGCTCACCGCCCATCTCTTTAGAAACAAACTTGCACTTAATGGGAAGTTTGTTTGCCGCAAGACGCATAGCCTCGCGGGCAAGATCCTCCGAAACGCCGCCGATCTCAAACATAACGCGGCCGGGTTTAACAACAGCCACCCAGTATTCCGGCGAGCCTTTACCTGAACCCATTCGGGTCTCGGCGGGCTTTTCGGTTATCGGCTTATCGGGGAATATTTTGATCCAGACCTGACCGCCACGCTTGATGTAACGCGTCATAGCGATACGGGCGGCTTCGATCTGATTTGAGGTGATCCACGCCGGCTCTAACGCCTGAAGACCGTAGTCACCGTGAGTAACCGTTATACCGCGTGAAGCGGAGCCGGTCAGTCTTCCGCGCTGAACGCGGCGGAATTTAACTCTCTTCGGCATTAACATCAGCGAGCGCCTCCTCTTCTGTTTGTGCGGCGGTTCTCGTTAAGAACCTCGCCTTTATAGATCCAGACCTTAACGCCGATTATACCGTAGGTGGTTTTCGCCTCGGCAAAACCGTAGTCAATGTCGGCTCTGAGTGTCTGAAGCGGAATAGTTCCTTCGTGATACTGTTCGCTTCTTGCGATCTCGGCGCCGCCCAAGCGACCCGAAACCTGGGTTTTGATACCCTTAACGCCAAGGCGCATAGCCCTGCCTATCGATAACTTCATAGCTCTCCTGAACGAAACACGCTTTTCGAGCTGGGCGGCTATCGACTCGGCAACGAGCTGAGCGTTGGCATCGGGATTCTTGATCTCCACAATATTGATGATCACCGGCTTGCCGAGCATTTCCTGGCATTTAACGCGGAGCTTTTCTATCTCTGCGCCGTTTCTGCCTATTACCATACCCGGTTTACCGCAATGGATGTGGAGGCGGACTCTTTTATCGTCGCGTTCGATCTCAACTTTTGCAATACCTGCGGTGAAGAGTGTCTTCTTGAGGTATTTACGGAGGTTGTAGTCTTCCACGAGCGAATCGCCGAAGGCGCTGTCGGAAACAAACCAACGTGAGTCCCAGTTCTTGATTATACCTACACGGTAGCCGTGCGGATTAACTTTCTGACCCATAATTTAACCTCCCTTTCTCAATTCTCACGCTCTTTGAGAACGATGGTCATATGACTTGTTCTCTTGAGTATGCGGTGCGCTCTGCCGTGATCCTTCGGTCTGATCCTCTTAAGGGTCGGACCGGGGCAGACAAAGCATTCTGCAACGTATAAATTCTTAGTGTCCATATTCTTGTTTTCGGCGTTAGCCATTGCTGATTTAAGCAGCTTCTCCAAATACTCGCAAGCAGCCTTGGGAGTAAACTTAAGAATAGCCATTGCTTTTTCAGCGTCTTGATTCCGGATAAGATCCAGAACTATGTTCACCTTGCGGGGTGAAATACGGGCATATTTGATGATTGCCCTCGCTTCCATAGTTAAACTCTCCTTTCAACCGCTTATTTGGAGCCGGTGGTTTTTGCGCCGGCGTGGCCCCTAAAGGTCCGTGTGGGCGCGAACTCGCCGAGCTTGTGACCAACCATATCCTCGGTTACATATACCGGAACGTGCTTACGTCCGTCATGAACCGCAAAAGTATGTCCGACGAAATCGGGGAATATGGTTGATGAACGACTCCAGGTCTTAAGCACGCGCTTTTCACCGGATTTATTCATTTCTTCGACTCTTTTGAGCAAAACGGGTTGCACATAAGGTCCTTTTTTAACGCTTCTTCCCATGATGATATCTCCTTTCGTCTGACTTACTTACGGCGCTTTACGATATACTTATCGCTCGCCTTGTGCTTTGCTCTTGTCTTGTAACCCAGAGTAGGTTTGCCCCAGGGGGTAACAGGACCGGGACGGCCGATAGGCGACTTACCTTCACCACCGCCGTGGGGGTGGTCGTTCGGGTTCATTACCGAACCGCGGACGGTAGGACGCCAGCCCATATGACGCTTTCTGCCGGCTTTACCGTAGTTGACGTTGGCGTGCTCCGGATTTGAAACGGCGCCGACCGTTGCCATGCAGCTCTCGGGAACGTTGCGAAGCTCGCCCGAGGGAAGACGTAAAAGCGCCATGCTGTTTTCCTTAGCCATAAGCTGAGCCATATTGCCGGCTGAACGGGCAAGCTGAGCGCCCTTGCCGGGGTAAAGCTCAACGTTATGAACGAAGGTGCCCACAGGAACGTTTACGAGCGGTAACGCGTTGCCGGGTTTGATATCGGCATCCGGTCCGCTTACTATCTTATCGCCCACCTTAAGGTCCTGAGGAGCAAGGATGTATCTCTTCTCGCCGTCCTCATACTCTACAAGGGCTATGAACGCAGAACGGTTGGGGTCGTATTCAAGGGTCAATACCGTTGCGGGGATACCGAACTTCTCGCGCTTGAAATCGATCACCCTGTATTTTCTGCGGTTGCCGCCGCCTCTGTGGCGAACGGTTATGCGGCCGTAGCTGTTGCGGCCGGCATTCTTCTTTATGGGTTCAAGCAAACTACGCTCGGGCTCGACCTTTGACAGCTCGGAATAATCCATGGTAGTCATATTGCGGCGACCGTTGGTAGTCGGCTTATAATGCTTTATTGCCATTTGTTTTCACTCTCCTATTTTGGCTTAGCGAAGTGTTTTCACTTCATACATCACCGGAAAAATCTTCCCGTATACGCGTTCTCTTATGCAAGACCGTCAAAGAACTCTATGGACTTAGAATCCTTCTTCAGTGTTACGATCGCTTTTTTCCAGGAGGCGGTTTTGCCTTCATAGCGACCCATTCTTCTCTTCTTACCGCGCATACTCACGGTGTTTACCTTGGCAACCGATACCTTGAAGAGCTTTTCGACCGCGTCGGCGATCTCAAGCTTGTTGGCATCCTTGGCGACCTTAAAGGTGTATTTCTTGTCGGCAATACCGGTCATGCTCTTTTCGGTTATAACCGGAGCGAGTATAATATCCTGTGCTGCTTTCATTATGCATACACCTCCTCGATCTGTTTAACGGCACCCTTAACGATCACGAGCTTGTCGGCGTTAACGATGTCATAAGTGTTGATGGTGTTTACAAGAGCCGCCTTCGCGCCCGCTATGTTTCCGATACTCTTTACCGCGAACGGATTGTTGGTATCGAGAACTATAAGGACCTTATTCTCGGCGCCGATCGCCTTTAAGCACTCGGCAACGGTCTTGGTCTTGTATTCTTCCATCTTAAGTTCGTCAAGCACGATAAGGTCGTTTGTAAGAACCTTATCCGAAAGCGCCGATTTAAGCGCAAGACGGCGAACCTTCTTGTTGAGAGTATAAGAATAATCTCTCGGCTTCGGTGCGTGCACGATACCGCCGTGTCTCCACTGCGGAGCTCTTGTAGAGCCCTGGCGCGCATGACCTGTGCCCTTTTGTCTCCACGGCTTTTTGCCGCCGCCGGAAACCTCTGTGCGGGTAAGAGCGGACTGTGTGCCCTGACGCTTGTTGGCAAGTATATTTACAACCGCCGCGTGCATAACGTAAGCATTGGGAGTAATTCCGAATATCTCATCGGCTAAAGTGATGTTGCCAACCTTTTTACCCGTCATATCAACAACTGCTAATTTCGGCATACTGAACACTCCTTCCCTTAAGCTTTAACGCTATCGAAGAGAACCACGATACCGCCCTTGGGGCCGGGAACGGCGCCCTTAACGGCGATTATGTTCTTTTCAGCGTCAACCTTAACAACGTTTAAGTTTTGGATCGTCACACGCTCGCTGCCTAAATGACCTGCCATTTTCTTGCCCTTGAATACTCTTGAAGGACTTGAGCAGGCGCCGAGTGAGCCGCCGTGACGGTGAACGGGGCCGGTGCCGTGGCTTTCCTTAAGGCGGCCGAAGTTCCAGCGCTTGATGGTGCCGGAATAGCCCTTACCTTTGGAAGTGCCGGTTACGTCTACCGCTTCGCCCTCTGCAAATACGTCCGCTTTGATGATATCACCGACGTTCATCGCGCTGATATCTTCAAGGCGAAGTTCGCGCAAAACCTTTTTGGGGGCAACATCGCCTTTTGCGAAGTGACCCTTAAGGGGCTTGCTTACTTTTGAGGCCTTCATATCGCCGAAACCGACCTGAACCGCCTCGTAACCGTCGTTCTCGGCTGTTTTCTTCTGCACTACCGCGCAGGGACCCGCTTCAATAACGGTTACCGGAACAACGTTTCCGTTCTGGTCAAAAAGCTGGGTCATACCAATCTTTTTGCCAACGATTGCTTTTTTCATTTACTTTTCCTCCAATTCGGTTATTGGTCAGCGTTTGCTGACTTGACCTGCGGGTCGAAACGAGCGCTTTATATATAATAGGTATATATATTAAAGCTTGATCTCAATTTCAACACCGGCGGGGAGCTCTAATGACGAGAGCGCTTCAACAGTTTTGTTTGAAGGGCGTATTACGTCAATAAGCCTTTTGTGAGTCCTCATTTCGAACTGCTCGCGGCTATCCTTATACTTATGAACAGCGCGAAGTATCGTTACGATCTCCTTCTCGGTGGGGAGCGGAACGGGTCCTGAAACCCTTGAGCCTGTACGTTTAGCGGTTTCCACTATTTTTTCAGCGGACTGGTCTACAAGCGCATGATCGTAACCCTTTACTCGAATTCGGATTTTTTCTTTCACTGCCATGTGAAAATTCGCCTCCTTAATTAGTTGGCGGGCAAAACTTACACCGTGCCGTGTGTTTCATATCGGCACAATATAAATACCGGCAATTGCTGGGGTCACAGCAAATCCGGAGCAGCGGATCGCTCCGCCGCGGCACGCCTGATTCGCAAGTATCAGGGAGCCTCCAATACTTTCGCCCGGTTTTAAATCGGACATACTCCGCGGAAATTTCCCGACTCGGCGGTCGGCCACCTCCCGCATCAACGCATGTTAGACGCGACTTTTCATCGCGTGCCTAAACATATTATCATAATAAGCATATTATTGCAAGAAAAAATTTCTTATAATTTTCACGAAATTTTATCAACAATTTTGTATATTCTTCCAAAATTTTAAAGCGGCAGTAAAGGCATTGTGACCGCCCTTTTGCCGCTTTTTCGGAAGATATTGTAAAATGACCGGAATACCCGGGAATATATTGTGTTTACTTCTTTATATTATCACAGTGCGAAACTATATAGTTTTTCACGAATTCAAAATCCTCTTTTGCCGTATATGCCTGATTATGCCCGAAGGTCTCGTTTACCTTTATAAGGCGGCGCGCCGGGTATACCTTTACCTTTTTTACCTTCGAAAATTCGGAATACATCTCGACCCTTTGCGCGTTAAGCCCTGCTCCCGCCGCGGTAAGGCTGCCGCTTGCCGCGCCCGCTATCGCCGTGGCTTTGCCGAGTTTTTTTGCTTTTTTTGCCTCTGCGGGGGTCTGCCTGTGTAAGATCCCTTTTTCATCCATTTCAAACTCAACGGTGTATTTCCCGCCCATCATCGCGGCGTATGCGATATATCCGAGCAGACAAAGCACCGTGATCCCGCAAAGGAAATACCCCGAAAACTTAAGATCGGCGAGGAATCTTTCTAAAAACGAATCCTTGAAATTGACCGCGTCGGCTGCCGCCATAATAACGAATCCCGCCGCGAATATGCAGAGGAATATTTTGTATACCATAAAAAATACCGTGGGGTTTTTGTAAAGATTCATCCGGTAGGTCCAGCGGTATTTTCCGTCCTCGCAAAGAACAACGCGTTCGCTGTTTTCATTCATAACCTTTATCCTCATTCAAGAAGCGGAGCCCGCAGTGCTATTCCGGGATCGAAGGCGGGCATAAGCTTAAGCTTGAACGCGTTTACTTTATGCAGGCGGTCGATCCTTTCCTTAGTGCCCGGCTCGGGCAAAACGCCCTCGCGGATATATCGGTCAAGCTCAAGATAGGTAAAGCCGAGATTATCCTCATCGCTCTTGCCCGAAAGACCGTCCACCGGCAACTTATCAACAAGCGCTGCCGGCAGCCCCAATACCCTGCCGATCGCCTTAACCTCCTGCACGGTGAGGTTAGAGCAGGGCGAAAAATCGCCCACGCTGTCCCCGTAACGGGTGGAATAGCCAACCCAGTCCTCCGAAAGGTTGCAGGTGTTAGCGACCCTGCCGTTATGGCTTTGCGATACCGCGTAAAGCACAGACATACGTATCCTCGGGGCAAGGTTTACCCTGCTCTGATCCGAAAGGGTAAAGGGTATGCTTTTAACAACTCCGTCGAAGGCGTCCTTGATATTCACGGTATAACTGCGGATGCCGAGGTGGTCTACAAGCAGTTTTGCCATATCTATATCCGCCTGCTCGCCGTTTGGCATAAGCACGCCGATCACACGATCCCTCCCCAGCGCTTCCACACAGAGCGCGGCTACCACAGAGCTGTCCTTCCCGCCGGATATACCTATAACGGCGGAACAGCCCTGCCCGTTTTCCTTAAAAAAATCACGTATCCAATCTACGCACCGGTCTTTTGTTTCTTTTGCGTCAAAGTTATACATATCGCATCACCTTAGAATGATTTTACAATAAATAAGCGGTGATTTCAAGAGTGTAAAACGGCGGCAGATACAGGATCCGCCGCCGAAAAACATCAAAGGTCGACCGCCGGAAGCTTTGCCCTTGCCGCGGCAAGATCTTCATCGGTCGGGATATAATCGCTCATTTCACCGTTGTGGAATTTTTCGTAAGCCACCATATCGAAGTAACCCGTGCCGGTAAGACCGAACACTATCGTCTTTTCCTCGCCGGTCTCCTTGCACTTGAGCGCCTCGTTTATGGCAACGCGGATGGCGTGCGAGCTTTCGGGCGCCGGGAGGATACCCTCTACCCGCGCGAACTGCTCAGCTGCCTCGAAAACCTCGGTCTGCAGGACGCTGGTCGCCTCCATAAGCTTCTGATCGTAAAGCTCCGAAAGGGTGGAGCTCATACCGTGATAGCGAAGACCGCCGGCGTGATTGGGCGAAGGTATAAAGTCACTGCCGAGGGTATACATTTTGGCAAGCGGGCATACCATACCGGTATCGCAGAAATCGTATGCGTAAACGCCGCGCGTGAGGCTCGGGCAGGAAGCCGGCTCAACGGCGATTATCCTGTAATCCGCTTCGCCGCGGAGCTTTTCACCCATAAACGGCGCTATAAGACCGCCGAGGTTTGAGCCGCCGCCGGCACAGCCGATTATAATATCCGGCTTGATGCCGTATTTATCGAGCGCCGCCTTGGTTTCAAGACCTATTACAGACTGGTGCAGGAGCACCTGGTTTAAAACGCTGCCGAGCACGTAACGGTAACCCTCGCTGCCAACCGCTACTTCCACCGCCTCGCTTATCGCGCAGCCGAGACTGCCGGTTGTGCCGGGATGCTCCGCTAAAATCTTTTTGCCGATATTGGTGGTATCGCTCGGCGAAGGGGTGACCGCGGCGCCGTAGGTGCGCATTACCTCGCGGCGGAAGGGCTTTTGCTCATAAGAGCATTTTACCATAAACACCTTGCAATCGAGCCCGAAATATGAACACGCCATTGAAAGCGCCGTTCCCCACTGACCCGCGCCGGTCTCGGTGGTAACGCCCTTAAGTCCCTGCTTTTTGGCGTAATACGCCTGAGCTATCGCAGAGTTGAGCTTATGACTGCCCGAGGTGTTGTTGCCCTCGAATTTATAGTAAATCTTGGCGGGCGTGCCGAGCTTTTCTTCAAGGCAGTAAGCGCGAACGAGCGGCGAGGGACGATACATTTTATAGAAGTTTCTGATCTCCTCGGGTATTTCGATAAACGGCGTGGTATCGTCAAGCTCCTGGGCTACGAGTTCATCGCAGAACACGGCGCCAAGCTCCGCCGCCGTCATGGGTTTTAACGTTCCGGGGTTTAAAAGCGGCGCCGGTTTTTTCTTCATATCGGCGCGCATATTATACCAGCTTTTCGGCATTTCGCTTTCTTCAAGGTATATTTTATAAGGTATTTTTTCGTTTTTCACAGTAATTTCCTCCGTTAATATTTGTTTTTCGGTTTATACGCTTTAGGTAAGTCTTTAAACACCCGGCTTACGCCATCGCCTTTTCATAATAAACATATTAAAAACCTCGCTTACGATAATAAAAAAACAGTCTTAGTCCCTATAACAGGGACAAGACTGTGAAAATACAGTTCCTGCGGTGCCACCCTTATTGATGAAAGATCATCCGCTTATCCGGGCACTGAACATACCCGCTGTGCTGTAACGCGCACACCGCGTCAACTACTACTCGGCATTTGCCTTTCGGTTGCCCTCATAAGCCCATTCGCCCGCTTCGCCGCTGTTGCCATTCCACCGCCGGCAACTCTCTTTAAGCATAAACGCGGGTTACTATCCTTAATCATCGGTTTATACCGGAATAATACACCTTTACAAATAATTTGTCAAGTAATTTCCGTAAAAAATTTTATAAACATAATACTTGAAAAATGCGAATAAATATATTATATTATATGAGTTACACACATTACGGAAGGTAAGTTTTATGAAAAAATATACAGAAATGGACCACGGCGAATTAAAGGCCGAGTTTGAAAAAATAAAAAAAGAATACGAAGAACTTAAAAAAGCCGGTTACTCGCTCGATATGTCCCGCGGGAAACCGGGTAAGGACAATATGGACCTGAGCGTAAAGATGTTCGATCTTGTGGGCAACGCTACCGGCTTTAAAAACGTTGACGGGATCGACTGCCGCAACTACGGCGGGCTTGACGGACTGACCGAGCTTAAGAACCTTTTTGCGGCTTTGCTCGAAATGCCGCCCGAACAGATGATAGTTGGCGGAAATTCCTCGCTCAATAAAATGTTTGATACGGTCGCTCAGGGTATGACGCACGGTCTCGGCGGCAAGCCCTGGATATTTGATGAAAACCGCAAATTCCTCTGCCCCGTGCCGGGATACGACCGCCATTTTGCCATAACCGAGTATTTCGGTTTTAAAATGATAAGTATACCTATGAACGAATCCGGCCCCGATATGGATATGGTGGAGGAGCTCGTTAAGGATGAATCGGTAAAGGGTATATGGTGCGTGCCTAAATACTCAAATCCCGGCGGCATAACCTATTCCGATGAAGTAGTCCGCCGCTTTGCGAACCTGAAACCCGCCGAAAAGGGCTTTCATATCTTTTGGGATAACGCTTACGCCGTTCACGATTTTACCGATGACGGCGACCACCTTTTGAACCTTTACGATGAGTGCGTAAAGGCGGGCAATCCCGATCTGCCGATCATTTTTGCATCGACCTCAAAGATCACCTTCCCGGGCTCGGGCGTTGTTGCGGTAGCCGCCAGCCCGAATATGGTTAAAATGCTTAAGGGCAGAATGAAATTCCAGACCATCGGTCCCGATAAATTAAGCCAGCTCCGCCACGCGAGAATGTTTTTAAGTCTTGACGATATGAAAGCGCATATGAAGCGCCACGCGGAAATACTGCGCCCGAAGTTCGAGAACGTTCTTTCGGAGTTCAGGCTCCGCCTTTCCGATACCGGCGTTGCGCGCTGGAACGAGCCGCGCGGAGGTTATTTTATAAGTCTTTACGTTATGCCGGGCTGTGCAAAACGGGTGTTTGAGCTTTGCAAAAACGCCGGGCTTACTCTGACCGACGCCGGCGCGGCTTTCCCCTACGGCATCGATCCCGAAGATTCGCATCTGCGCATAGCGCCTACCTATCCATCGGCGGATGAAATAAAGATCGCGGCGCGAGTGCTCAGCACGGCGGTCCGCTACGCGGCGCTCGAAAAACTGATTATAAATAATTGTAATTGACTTTAGAGTTATTATTTAGTATAATTATATAACGATTTCGCGTTTTTAGGTTGTGAAGAAATGTCAAAGGCCAAAAAATGGATTATAGCGATATCCGCCGTTTTTCTGGTTGCGCTGATAGCCATCCTCAGCTATATTCTCTATTTCGGCACAGAGGATTATTACGGCGATACGAAAATCGACGGTATCAAAGGCATAAAGCAATCAAACGAGGAAAATGCCTCAGCCGTTACCTTTACGGCGACCTACGCCGTAGTAGGCGCCCCGGCGGAGATATCCGATACGGTAGGATACGTTGATTTTGAAGCCATAAAATCCGTGATGGGTTCAAGACTTGTAAACGCGGGTATCACCTATTACGATTTTTCCTGTGATGAGGACAACAGCACTGTAAAAGTTTCGTTTTCAAAAAGCGGGGACGTTTCCGGATTTGATTTTGAAGGCACGGTATATATGCTTTGCCAAAGAGGATTGATCACCTTCTGCCGCAACGAGGATAATACCGACGTTATTGTAAGCGGTTTTTCGGATATTGAAAGCGCTAAACCGGTTTATATTGATAACCAGCCGGTAGTGCAGCTTAAATTCACCGAAGCGGGCAAGGAAAAGTTCGCCGCCGCCACCGCCGAATTGATAGGGCAAAAAATCTCAATATGGCTTGACGATACGATGCTTTCATGCCCCACCGTTAACACTGCTATTACCGACGGCAGCGCGATCATAACCGGTATGGGCGACTTTGATAGCGCAACCTATCTTGCAAATATGATAAACGGCGGAGTAATGCCGTATACTTTAAAAGTTGTTGATTACAGCATGAAATAATGATATTATCGCCGATTCTACCGGCGTTGTATAAAAGCTTTCTTTTACGGAAGTTAAAAAATCGGAGGACTTGCAATGAAAACAAAAAAGACAAGTAAGTTGACCTTCTTTATAATTTTCATTCTGATAATGGCGCTCGCTTACACCGCCTTTTTCGGAATAGAAGATTATTACGGCGACATCCGGCAGTTATACGTTAAGGGCGCGAACGATATCCGCTGGGGTATCGATATCAAGGGCGGCGTTGAAGCGATTTTCAAGCCGGAAGTTGACGATGTTGACAGCATCAGCGCAGAAAAAATGGACGCCGCAAAAACGGTCATCAGCTTACGGCTTGTTAACAGGAACATAACCGATTATGAGATTTATGTTGACTATTCAAATCATCAAATAATAGTCCGTTTCCCTTGGTCGGCTGATCAAAGCGACTTTGACCCCCAGGCGGAGGTTGATAAACTCGGTGCAAGTGCGCTTGTTACATTCTGCCGCAACCAGGATAACACCGACGTTATTTTGAGCGGATCGGACGATATAGAAAGCGCCTCTACTACTTATCAGGACAACGAGCCGGTGGTTCAGTTAAAGCTTACCGAGCAGGGCAAGGCAAAGTTTGCCGCCGCCACCGCCGAAATGATAGGACAAACTATTTCCATCTGGCTTGACGATGACATGAAATCCGCGCCAACCGTTAACACTGCTATTACCGACGGTATCGCAATCATAAGCGGCAAATTCACCGCCGATAGCGCGATCGAGCTTGCAAATACGATTAACGCCGGAACGCTTCCGTTTAAGCTTACCGTTGATAACGAAAAATTACAGATAATATCGGCTACCCTCGGCGAGCAGGCGCTGGGCGTTATGATAATCGCGGGTTCTATCGCCTTCGGGCTTGTTTGCCTGCTTATGATACTGAGATACCGCCTGCACGGCGTTATCGCCTCTATCGCGCTTCTCGGTCAGCTTGCGGGGACCATTGCCTGCATATCCGGCTTCTTCCCGAACGCGCAGAGCTTTACCCTTACCGTTCCCGGTATCGCCGGTATCATCCTTTCGGTAGGTGTTGGCGTTGACTGCAACGTTATCGCCGCCGAGCGTATCCGCGATGAATTCAGAAAGGGCAAGACCATCGACGGCGCGATCGATTCCGGCTTTAAGAACAGTCTTTCCGCTATTATCGACGGCAACGTGACCATAGTTCTCGTTTCCCTTGTTCTTATGGGTTGCTTCGGTCCAAGCGACGGGATCATGGCAAAACTGTTCTTTATAATAGGCAAGATTTTCGGCGCTTCGATCTCCGGTTCGATCTACGCTTTCGGTTACACGTTGCTTATAGGCGTTATCTTCAACCTGATAATGGGCGTTCTTGCTTCCAAGTATATGTTGAAAAGCATTTCAAAACTCAAGGTGTTCAGGCATCCTGCGCTTTACGGAGGTAAGAAAAATGGCTAAGTCTTTAAACGGTGAAAACGTAAGAAAATTTAAAATCAACTCAAAAAAAGTATTTAAAATATCGCTTATAGTATATGCCTTTATACTGGTGCTCGGTATTGTTTTCGGCCTTATTTTCGGGCTTTCGCTCGATATCAACTTCAAGGGCGGCACGATCATCAACTACAAGTATACAGGCGAAGTAGCCGAGGATTCTTTCAGATCGGCGGTTGCCGAGGTAATCGATAAGGACTTTACCGTTTCGGCAAACAAATCGATAGCCGGCAATTCCCAGACCTATTCCATTTCGCTTGTAGGTAACGATTCGCTTTCAAACGAACTTCAAACCGCAATAACTACAAAGCTTGAAGAAAAGTTCCCCGATAACAGTTTTTCCGTTTTGGATTCAAACTCGGTAAGCCCCACCGTTGCGGGCACCTTCTTCCTTAAGAGCCTTGTTGCAGTAGCCATTGCGGCGGCGCTCGTTATAGTATACGTCGGTATCCGCTTTAAGAAGATAGGCGGCGTTACCGCGGCGATAACCGCGCTTTGCGCTTTGGTTATCGACCTTATGGTAACCTTTGTTACCTGCATTGTTTTCAGGCTCCAGATAGATTCAAACTATATCGCGGTAGTGCTTACCATTCTCGGTTATTCGCTTAACGATACTATCGTTTGCTACGACCGCGTGCGTGAAAACAAGAAGCTCTTCCCCACCCTTACTACCGAAGAGAATATGAACCTGAGCATTTCGGGCATACTCACAAGGAACATCGTGACCTCGGTAACAACCTCGCTCGCGGTGCTCACAATCGTTGTTGTATCGGAGCTTTACGGACTTTCCTCCCTTCGCACCTTTGCAATACCGATGACCTTCGGTTTGCTTTCGGGCTGTGTATCGTCCCTCTTTATTTCAGGTCCGCTGTGGGTTTACTGGCAGGAAAAGAGAGCCGCGAAAAAAGCAAAATAATAAAATCAAAAAGTTTGACCGGGACTGCCTGTGCAGTCCCGGTCGTTTTATACCGTTTATAATCATTTATGGTATTTTGCGCCGGCGTTTATCATAAAGGCGCGGTATATCTGCTCAAGCAGCATTATGCGAAAAAGCCGGTGCGGAAAGGTCATATCCGAAAAGGATATGCGAACGCCGCGTTTTTTTACCTCTTCATAAAGCCCGTGGGAGCCGCCGATAATAAAGCAGAGCTGTTTGCCCTCGGCGGTGCGGTTTTCTATTTCAGCCGCGAACGCCTCGCTCGAAAAACGCCTGCCCTCGATACAGGCGGGATAGACCGCCGCGTTATCGGGTATCTTTGAAAGTATCGCCGCCGCTTCGCTTTTAAGCGCCGCGGATATTTCGGCTTCGGAGGGGTCCTCCGGCAATCGCGCCGGTTTGATCTCAACTACCGAAAGTTCACAGAAGGCGCCAAGGCGCTTTTCGTATTCCTTTGCCGCCTCGATAAAGGCGGGCTCTTTAATTTTGCCCACGGCGATTATGCTTACCTTTATCAAAACACGCTCACCCCGCTCATACCGGGCGCCGCCACCGAAAGCAGATAATCAATGTCCCTCTTCGCGCCGGAAAGCTCCGCCGAGGTCTCGGCGGCGGAAAGCGCCAGCGCCGGGGTGTTGTTATGGCGGCTTAAATGCCCTAAAATGATCTGTTTTGTGCCCGAGGCGAGGAAAAACGGTATCTCCGCCGCGGAGGACGTGTTTGAAAGGTGCCCGAGGTCCGAAAGTATCCTTATTTTAAGCTGGGGTCTATACGGTCCGTATTTAAGCATATCTATATCGTGATTGGATTCAAAAAGCAGAAGATCGCACCCTTTAAGCGCCGCGCGCACCTCATCTGTGACAATGCCAAGGTCGGTGCAGACCGCGCAGGAGCCGGAGGGCAGCTCGAGCCGGTAACCGCAGCTGCCGGGCGCATCGTGGCTGGTTTTAAAACGGCATATCTCGATATCGCCGAAAACGGCGGTATCGGTATCGGGATAGATTATGTTGGTCCCGGGCGGTATAAGATCCCTGTGAATAAGCTCCTCAACGGTAAGCTTGGTGGCGTAAAGCGGCGCCCCGGTTTTTTTAAGCAGTGTTTTAAGACCGCATATATGGTCATCGTGGCTGTGGGTGACCGCAACGGCGGCTATTTTTCCGATATCGCCGCCCGCGGCGGCAACGCGCTCGCAGATGCTTTTATAGGAAATGCCCGCGTCTATAAGCAACGCCGTTTTACCGCTTGATACATATGTAGAATTACCGCTTGAACTGCTTGCAAGCGGGCAAAAACGCGCCATTAGCTCACCTTCCCCTTTTAAAAAACTTTATGCGGCTTGCCGCCGCATAAAAGTTTACGATCTGTTTTTCATTTTAAGCAAATTTCGCCGCCGGAGCGCCGTAATCGTTTACCCTTTTTATATCCGCGCCGAGGGATGAAAACTTTTCGGTTATAAGCTCATATCCGCGGTCGATATGCGATATATCTTCTATCACGGTCTCGCCCGGAGCCATAAGCCCGGCTATTATCATCGCCGCGCCTGCGCGAAGGTCCACCGCGCGGACCGGCGCCGATTTAAGATGCTCCACGCCGGTTATGACCGCCGTTTTACCGTCCACCTGAATATCCGCGCCCATAAGGGTAAGCTGTTCAACGTAACGGAAACGGTTATCCCATACCCCTTCGGTAACGATACTCGTTCCGTCGGCAATGCTTAAAAGGGTGGATATCTGCGGCTGCATATCGGTCGGAAAACCGGGGTGCGGCAGGGTCTTCACCTTGCATGCGCGCGGCCTGCCGGGCATACGCACACGCACCGCTTCATCGAATTCCTCTATAACGGCGCCCGTTTCAATAAGCTTCGCTATTATCGATTCAAGGTGCTTAGGAGTAACGTTTTCCACCGTAACGTCCCCGCCGGTCGCGGCGGCGGCTACCATATAGGTCCCCGCCTCTATCTGATCGGGGATGATACTGTATTGCGTGCCGGAAAGCTTTTCCACACCGCGTATTTTAATAACGCCCGTGCCGGCGCCCATAATATCGGCACCCATGGAGTTAAGGAAGTTGGCAAGGTCAACTATATGCGGCTCGCGCGCGGCGTTTTCTATAACCGTAAGCCCACGCGCCTTTACCGCGGCAAGCATTATGTTTATGGTAGCGCCTACCGATACAACATCAAGATAAATGCTGGCGCCGTGAAGCGAGGCGGCGCGGGCATCCACCATACCGTTTTCTATGATGACCCTTGTGCCGAGCGCTTCAAAGCCCTTTATATGCTGGTCGATAGGGCGAACGCCGAAATCGCACCCGCCGGGAGGCGCCACTCTTGCCTTGCAAAAACGCCCGAGCAGAGCGCCCAAAAAATAACTTGAGGCGCGCATACCCTGCGCCATCTCCTTTGTTACTATAAAGGAAGCCGCGTGGCGCGGGTCTATCTCAACGGTGGATTTATTTATAATCCTAACGCCTGCTCCAAGCTCGCTTAAAGAGGTGAGCAGGGTCTTAACGTCCGATATCTGAGGTAAATTCTCAATAACGCAGGGGCTATCCGCCAGAAGCACCGCCGGCAGAATAGCCACGGCAGCATTTTTCGCGCCGCTTATATGCACCGAGCCGTGAAGCGGCCTGCCGCCATTTATTATAAATTTTTCCAAAAAAGAGGCCACTCCCGTTCGTTTTTAATTCTTGTTTATTATAACCCGAAAATGATCATTTGTCAATTAACGCCGTCAGTGTTTGCTTACGTAATAAATACCCATTTTACGCCGTGCGACCGGATCGAAGGTTATGCGGGTGAATATTACGGAAGCGATATAAAATCCCATAAACAGCGGCAGGAAACCCGCAAACCCGCTATCGTGCAAAGCCGATTTGTTAACGATCGCCGTTATAAGGCGCGGCAGCGAGGCGCAGAACGAAAAATAAGAAGAAAGTATACCTAAAATAAGCAGTTTTTTTGTGTTGCTTTTTTCGGATGTAAGCTTGTTTACGCTTCGCGCAAGTTCTAAGAAGAAAAGCATGCAAAAGCTGTATGCGCCGATATCGAATACCGTTTCGCTGAGCACCGAATGGAAGGAGCAGGATATAAACACGGTCGCCGCCTTTACCGTAAAGAAAAGCACCGGCAAAACCGAGAGTTCCGGCAAAAGCCTGAAGTGGATAAACGGGCGTATCGCAAACAGCGCGAAAAATACGGCGGTGGCAAACGCCAGCACAACGCACGCCGTTTTCAAAAACGCAGGAACGCTTATATACTTCTGGTTCTGAACGTCTATGACCGCGGCAATGCCGAGAAAGAGCGAAAAGATCGAGGTAAACAGGTTAAAACTCTTGCTCTTTTCCGGCGCCGGACGGTTAAGAACGGCCAGCGCAAGCGCAAGGCAGAGCAAAAGCGCCATTACCGCCAGAACGGTATAATAAGCGGCGGTTTTATCAAGTTTAATAAAGCCGGTATCGTATTCGGTAAGCGAGAGCATTTCAAATATCCGCAAAACCACCGAGATAGCCGTTACCGCAGAAAACGCGGCAAAAACTCCCTTTTTATTCAAATATTCCACCTTCTACAATTTGCAAATCACGCATACAATAAAGTATATCGCTTTTATTATAGTTTTTGGGCGGCTAAAAGTCAATAATGATTATTGAACATAAAAATGCCGGAGGTATTTGGCGGTTATGAAAAAGGTTTTTATAACAGGTTTTATTGTTGCCTTTTGTTTACTCATTATTCCCCTGCCGGGAGTTATAAAAAAACAGAACGGGTCCGCGCTTGCCGCCGCACAGGAAGACACACCTATATATATAAATACGTCCGCGCCGGTTTACGGCGAAAACGTTATCTTCCGTATAAAAACCGAAAACGGTATTGAGAATATCCCCGCGGACGAGTATATCACCGGCGTTGTTGCCGCCGAAATGCCGGTCTCCTACGGCATTGAAGCATTAAAGGCGCAGTGCGTTGCGGCGTATTCCTTTGCGCTTTACCGCAAAAATGCGCGGCAGGGCGAGGAATATGACCTTACCGACAGTTATAAGACCGACCAAAGTTATTTAAACGAGGCGGCGCGAAGGGAAAAATGGGGCGATACATACGAAGAGAAAACGGCAAAGATCAAAGAGGCGTTAAGTGAGGTTTCGGGTCAATATTTATGCTACGGCGACAGCGTGGCGCTGGCCCTATACCACGCGCTTTCCTCGGGTATGACCAACGCCTGCTCGGACGTTTTCGGGGGCGATATGCCTTATCTTATATCGGTAAAAAGCGACGCGGATATGCTCTCTCCCGATTATAAATCGGTGTTTTCTTTTAGCGCGGATGAGATAAAAACAAAGCTTTCGCCGATAAAGGAGGCCTCGGGCGAGGGTGACCTCTTTTCCGAAGCTACGGTGACCGAAAGCGGATTTGTAAAGGAAATAAAGTATGACGGCGAGACCGTGCGCGGCACAAGGATCGCCGAGCTTTTAGGGTTGCCCTGCGCCGATTTTACCGTTGAGTTTTCTTCCGGCACATATACAGTTACCTGCCTTGGAAAGGGTCACGGCGTTGGTATGAGCCAATACGGCGCCGGTCAGCTTGCCGAAACCGGCAGCACCTACGCCGAAATACTCTCCTTTTACTATCCGGGAACAAATATAGTAAAAAATTAAAAAATTGCTTGACAAAACGCAAAGCATAATATATAATGGCTTCTGCAATCCAAAGACAGCAGGTGGCGTTTGCCGTAAGTTTAACGCCTGCCGAGGTGAGCGTGAAGGTTATTTGTATTTTCATGTCCGCTCTGTCTTTGGGCGGATATTTTTTTATGTTCGGCGGAGGTGAAAACATTGCCAAACGCAAAAGTATTGGAAGAAAAACAAAAACTGGTTGCAGGTCTTAAGGAAAAGCTCGATGCGGCCGTCACCGGCGTGGTGGTCGATTACAAGGGCATAACCGTTGCCGATGATACGGCTTTACGTAAAGAACTTCGCGAAAACGGCGTTGATTACTTTGTTGTAAAGAACACCCTTTTATCCCGCGCTATAGCGGATACCGAGCTTGCGGATATGAATTCCGCTCTTGAGGGGACCACGGCGCTGGCGCTTTCAAATGAAGATTACGCCGCTCCCGCACGTATCCTTTCGAAGTATGCCTCAAAAAGCGAGACCTTTAAAATCAAGGCAGGTTTCCTTGACGGCAAGCCCGTTGATCTCGAAACGATAAACGCGATCGCGAAATTGCCCAGTCGTGAGGTTCTCCTTGCAACAGTTCTCGGTGCGTTCCAGGCGCCGATCGCGGCTTTCGCCCGTGCTGTTCAGGCGATAGTCGATAAATCAAACGAAGCAGCAGAATAATTATTAAAACAAACATTTTTTGGAGGAAAAGAAAATGGCAGCAGAAAAAGTTACCAATATCATTGAAGAGTTAAAAACTCTTACGGTTCTTGAGCTTTCAGAGCTCGTAAAAGCAGTTGAAGAGGAATTCGGCGTATCCGCCGCCGCGGCAGTAGCGGTTGCGGCACCTGCAGGCGGCGAAGCCGCTGCGGCAGAGGAGAAAACGGAATTTGACGTTATCCTCGCAGAAGCCGGCGCAGAAAAGATCAAGGTCATCAAGGCCGTTCGCGAGATCACCGGTCTCGGTCTTGCCGAGGCAAAAGCGCTTGTTGACGGCGCACCCAAGCCCGTTAAAGAAGCCGCTTCCAAGGACGATGCCGAAGCCATCAAAGCCAAACTTGAAGAGGTTGGCGCAAAGGTTGAGCTTAAATAATTTAAGTAAAACAGGCAAAATCAAAGCCGCGTCCGTTCGGACGCGGCTTTTGCTTTTATTCGGTTTTCAGGTTTTTGCCATTTTCATAACTATACAGTGCGGCAGGACCTTTGCAACCAGCCGGTAAAACTTAAAGAACAGTTTATTGGTATAAACCGCCTTTTTGCGGCGCGAAGCCCTGAGCGATTTCTTTGCCATCTCCCCGGCGTTTACGCGCGGCAGGGTATCGAAGGTATGGCTTGCGCCCTTGGTTATGTTCGCAAGCGGTAAAAACTCGGTCTCCATCGGTCCCGGACAGCAGGCGAGCACGTTTATGCCCTTTGATTTCAGTTCGCCTCGCATCGCCCTTGACAGGCTCATAACGTATGCCTTGGTCGAACTGTATGTAGCCATTCTTGTATTGGGAGCAAAGGACGCTATGGAGCAGGTGTTTATTATCTCGCCGCCCTCTTTCATAAACTTTAAGCAAATAGACGCCACACGCGTCAGCGCCTCGCAGTTGAGCCGCACCATAAGGGCGTTATCCTCGGTCGATATATCGCAAAAATCGCCGAGTTTGCCGAAGCCGGCATTGTTTACAAGAAGCGTAAGCTCGGTATCCTCACCTTTTAGCGCTTCGGTAAGCTTATCGCCGAAATCATCGCTTGTAAGGTCAAGCGGCAGGGGCGATATTTTATCGCCGAACTCTTTCTTTAATTCATCGAGGCGATCTGCGCGCCGCGCTATAACTATTATTTTCCCTATCTCCGGTCGGTCGCTTATTATCGCCTTTACAAACTCGGCGCCAAGCCCCGAAGAAGCGCCCGTAACAACTGCGGTTTTCATAATTTTCACCTATTCCCTACTGAATTCCTCAAGGATCAGCCCCTCGTTTTTCTCGAGCGCCCAATTTATATTCCAATCGCTTGTGAATATGAGAAGGTCGCCGCCCTTAAAGTCCTGCACCCATTTTGTATCGGAGGTAAGATTGAGCGAGGAAATATCGAGCCCCGGATTCTTTACCCACCTTATATACTGATAAGGCAGATTGTTTCGCGTCACCTCAACGTTATACTCGTTTTTAAGGCGGTATTCGAGCACCTCGAACTGAAGCTCGCCCACAACGCCCACGATAACGCGCTCCATACCTGTGTTCGGCTCGTGAAATATCTGTATAGCGCCCTCCATGGCTATCTGCTCTACGCCCTTTACGAACTGTTTGCGCTTAAGACTGTCCTTATGCTCGATTATGGCGAAATGCTCGGGCGCAAAGGTGGGTATGCCCTCAAAGCGCACCTTTTTTGCCTTATCGCAGACCGTATCGCCTATCGAGAAAATGCCGGGATCGAAAACGCCTATTATATCGCCGGCGTATGCCTCGTTTATGATCTGGCGGCTGTCCGCCATCATCTGCTGGGGTTGGGAAAGGCGCAGCGTCTTGCCCGACTGAACGTGGAGATATTCCTTTTCCCTTTCAAATTTGCCCGAGCAGATACGCAAAAACGTTATCCTGTCGCGGTGTGCCTTGTTCATATTCGCCTGTATCTTGAAAACAAATGCGGAAAAATGCTCGTCCTCCGGCGTTATTTCACCCATTTTGGTATTGCGCACAAGCGGCGGCGTTGTAAGCTCTAAAAAGCTTTCAAGAAACGGCTGGACCCCGAAGTTTGTAAGCGCAGAGCCGAAAAATACCGGGGTAAGCTTGCCGCAGCGGACCTTTTCAAGATCAAAATCAAAGCTCGCGCCGTCCAAAAGCTCTATCTCACTAACAAGCTCGCGGCGGGCGTATTCGCCTATCAAACCGTCAAGCCCGGCGGTATCGGTGATATCGCATTTTACGGCGTCCAGTTTCATCTGCCCCTTATGCATATCGCCGAAGGCGAGTATCTGCCGCTCCTTGCGGTCAAATACGCCCTTAAAATCTATGCCGCTTCCGATAGGCCAGTTCATCGGATAGGTGCCTATGCCGAATTCTTTTTCAAGCTGATCGAGAAGCTCAAACGGATCGCGCGCGTCGCGGTCAAGCTTATTTATAAAGGTAAATATCGGTATGTTGCGCATCGCCGTTACCTTAAAAAGCTTTCTCGTTTGCGGCTCGATACCCTTTGCCGCGTCTATTACCATAACTACGCTGTCCGCCGCCATAAGGGTGCGGTAGGTATCCTCCGAAAAGTCCTGGTGACCCGGGGTATCGAGTATGTTTATGCAAAAGCCCTCATATTCAAACTGCAAAACAGAGGAGGTTATCGAAATACCTCTCTGCTTTTCAAGATCCATCCAGTCCGAAACGGCGTGGCGCGCAGTCGCCTTGCCCTTTACAGAGCCGGCGGTCTGGATAGCGCCGCCGTATAAAAGCAGTTTTTCGGTAAGCGTGGTCTTGCCCGCGTCCGGGTGCGAGATTATGGCGAAAGTCCTTCTTCGCCGTATTTCTTCGCCTAACTGCATGAAAATCCCTCCCTCGTTAGTTAAAACACATAAATATTACCACAAATATAAGCATTTATCAACAATTACAAAAAAAAATAAAAAAAAGTATTTACTTTTTCGAAACAATAGGTTATAATGTATCATACCTAAAAATATCTGTGGAGGTTTTTATAATGAAAAAGATTTTAGCAATCGTTCTCTGTGTTGTGATAGCGCTTACGCTTTCAATATCAGCTATGGCAGAGTCCAGCCCCGAAAACAACGTTATTATCAGGAAGGCAACCGCTACAAAGAATACCGGCGCCGCTATCCCTGAGGATACCTTTGTTGAGTTAGGCGACGATGGCACCATCACGGTTGTTGCCGATGAAGCGAAATACGGCAAGTTCATCGATTGGAGCGTTTACGTTATCAGCGATGTTACCGGCACTGCTTCCGAGTTTGAAGCCGGCGCAGGTTCTGCGGATCTGTTAGAGCTTGCTACCACCCAGAAGGCGACCGATGCGAAGCTCGGCACCGATTACACTATCGTAGCCGGCGGCCTTACCGAAAAGACCATGACCGTTAAGCCGATCAGCAGGATCGCTATCTGCGGTAACTACTACAATGCAAACAACCAGGCAACCAAGACCGATCCGCTCAGCGCAAGCTCAGTTGCCGGCACAGTTGCGGATACTTCTTCCAAGACAAGCGATTTAAGCATTCTTTACATCTCGCTTGTTATGCTTGCCGCCGCGGCCGTTATCTTCGGTGCAAAGCGTCAGCTTTCAAAATAATATAAAATAGTTTAAGACCTGCGCTTTTGGCGCAGGTCTTTTTTTGTCTATTTAAACATTGTCTGAACGCCGTCTACTATCTCGCCCATTGCCTTTATAAGCTTTGTAGAGCCCTTTGATACGTTGTGCTTATCCTGTAAAACTATTTTGCCGACGACCACCGCCGCGGCGCCCGCCACCATACCGGTGCCCATACCTTTGATAAAATTTTTAGAACCGTTTTGCATAAAAGAACACCTCCCTTTGTTTTATTGTTGCCATATAGGGAGGAGTTTATTTATCTTTTATTTTTAAAATTCGCAAAACGGCGGATGAGTTTTATCCTTTTCGGAAAGCTTTATTTCAAGCCCCTCGGGTATGGGCCATCTTATCCCGATATCCTTATCGTTCCACATCAGCCCGCCCTCATCGTCGGGATGATAGAAATCATCCACCTTGTAAACGAATTCGGCGGTATCTGATAAAACAAGGAACCCGTGGGCAAAATCTTTAGGAATAAAAAACTGCCGCCTGTTTTTTTCGGAGAGTATCACGCCCTCCCATTTGCCGAAGGTCGGCGAACCGGCGCGCAGATCCACCGCAACGTCGAATACCTCGCCTTTTATGCAGCGCACCAGCTTTGACTGGCTGTGCTTTTTTTGAAAATGAAGCCCTCTAAGCACCCCTTTTGAGGACATCGACTGATTATCCTGAACAAAATCGACCTTAATGCCGCCGGCATAAAAATCTTCCTTTTGATAGGTTTCCATAAAATAGCCGCGCTCATCCCCGTAAACGGCGGGCTCAACTATTATAACGCCCTCGATAGAGGTCTTTAAAAATACGAACTTACCCAAGTTCAAATCTCCTTTTTGGCGGAATACATCTTTTCATAGTATTTCATATAATCGCCGTTTACTATATTATTCATCCAGTCAGGGTTTTCGAGATACCATTTCAGCGTCTTTTTTATGCCCTCTTCAAAGCAGGTCTCGGGGAACCAGCCGAGCTCCCTTTTTATCTTTTCGGGGTCGATACCGTAGCGTCTGTCGTGCCCCTTGCGGTCGGTAACGTGTTTTATAAGGTGCTCGCCTACTTCACTGTCAACGTTTTCCCTAATATAGTTTATTATGGATTTTACAATAAAAATATTCGGTTTCTCGTTGTGACCGCCAACGTTATAGACCTCGCCGGGTCTGCCGGAATCTATTACCATATCGATCGCCTTGCAGTGGTCCTCAACGTAGAGCCAGTCGCGCACCTGCATACCGTCCCCGTAAACCGGAAGATCCTTATGCGAAAGGGTGTTGTTCATAATAAGCGGTATCAGCTTTTCGGGGAACTGATAGGGTCCGTAGTTATTGGAACAGCGGGTTATGTTCACCGGCAGCTTATAGGTATCGCCGAACGCCTTAACGAACATATCCGCCGCCGCCTTTGATGAAGAATACGGCGAATGCGGGTCAAGCGGCGTGGTCTCGGTAAAATACCCCGTTTCGCCGAGCGAGCCGTAGACCTCATCGGTGGAGACCTGCAGATATTTTACGCCGCTTTTGTATTGATCGTCGCCGGTCATCCAGGCGTTCTTGGCGCACTGCAGCATATTTACCGTGCCTTCAACGTTCGTTTTAACGAATATTTCCGGGTCGGATATACTGCGGTCAACGTGGCTTTCCGCCGCAAAATTAACAACGTAATCGATCCCGTTTTCAGAGAATATCTTTTCTATAGCCGCCTTATCGGCGATATCCGCCTGAACAAAGGTATAACGGGGATCGTTTTCTACCTCTTTAAGATTTTCGAGGTTGCCCGCGTATGTAAGCTTATCTACGTTGATAATTTTAATATCCTTGTGCTTATTAAGCATATAGATAATAAAATTCGAGCCGATAAATCCGGCGCCGCCGGTAACAAAATACGTTTTCATACTATCCGCCTTTCAGTCCTTGACCTTTGATATGAACTCGCCAAGCGCGATACGCCAATCGCGCATTTCGTTGCCAACGCCCGCCCTTAACGCCAGGTTATCAAGGCAGGAATACGCCGGGCGGTTGGCGGGGCTGTTATACTCTTTTGAGGTGCAGGGTATTACCGCCTCTTCGCCGTAGCCCGAAAGTCGGGCTATCTCGCGGGCGAACTCATACCAGGAGCACTCGCCTTCGCCGGTGCAGTGATATATACCGTAATCGCCGGTAAGCGCGAGCTTTAGAATATGATACGCCAGATCGTTCGCGCCTGTCGGATTGCCGCGCTGGTCGTCTACTACCGTGATCTTACCCTTTTCCCTTAAAACGCGGCGCACGGTCTTAACAAAGTTTTTGCCCTCGTAGCCGTAAAGCCAGGAGGTCCTTATAATAAAGGTTTTATCGCAAAAGGAAAGCGCGTATTTTTCGCCCAGCGCCTTTGAAGCGCCGTAAACGCTTTTGGGGGCGATAACGTCCCATTCGCAGTAGGGTCTATCGGCAGAGCCGGAAAACACGTAATCGGTAGATATCTGAATAAACTTAGCGCCCGCTTCTTTGGCGCATACCGCCAGATTGCGAACGCCCGCCGCGTTTATGCTGAAGGCGGCTTCGCGGGCGGTCTCGCACCCGTCAACGTTGGTCATGGCGGCGCAGTTTATTATAATATCCGGTTTTGCGTTTTCTATAAACGACCGTGTGGATTTTAAATCGGTTATATCGAAATCCTCTATATCCGCCGCCGTAACAAGCGCGCCGGCATAGCTTTCGGATATTGCGCCTATCTCGGCGCGTCCGCTTTTAAGGATACCGATAAGCTCCTGCCCGAGCTGGCCCTTTGCGCCGGTTATAAGTATCTTCATTTTGCGCCGTGCCTCCATTTTATAAGAAATTTAAAGCAGGAAATAAGGTGAATAAAAAAGAGTTTAACGTTTTTTGCGCTCTCTCTCGCCCAAAGGTGGGTGACCGAAACCTGCGGCAGGAAAACCGCCTCGCCTATAGTTTTTGCGCGCGCGGTAAGGTCGGCGTCCTCAAGATACATAAAGTAACGCTCATCAAACCCGCCGAGCGAACGGAACGCCTCGGTCCTGATACAAAAGAAACAGCCGCTTAAAAAATCCACCGGGTAAGGTTTATCGGTTTCGATATCAGCCCTTGTGTATTCATCCCGGACTTTTTTTGAAAGCCGACCGAGAAACAGCCGTTTAAAGGTGGGGGTCGCCTTCGGCAGGCGCTGCTCGCTGCCGTCGGCATTAAGGATCTTGGGCGCCGCCATAACCACCTTCGGGTTTTCCTCCATAAAGTTTACGATATCGGCAAAAACGTCCGAATGAACGGTTATATCGGGGTTTATTATAAAATGATAATCGCTGTTGAGCAGCTCTGATACCTTGTTATGCGCCGCGCCGAACCCGACATTCTTTTTAAGTTTGATTATTTTAATATCGGGATGCTCCTTAAGGCGAAGCAGGGTATCATCCGAGGAATTGTTATCAATTATATAAAGATCCAGCGGATACTGCCGGCAATAAGCCAGCACAGAGGCGACTGCCGCCGCCGATTTATCACCGGAATTATAGGTAACTATCGCCGCCGAAATCTTGATATTATCCGCCAAAAGATCACCTCGCCGCATTATTAAAGTAATTATACAACATATAATTATAATTGGCAATATTTAATTAAAAAAACACGCGGCGAGTGCTCCCGCCGCGTGTAAAAGTTTCAGAAAAAGTCTTTGATCTTATCAAGAAAACTCTTTTGCTTTTTATAGTTCTTTTCGTTCGTTGAGGAATCAAATTCCTTTATCTTTGCCTTTTGTTCCTTGGTAAGGTCCTTGGGGACCTCAACCGTGATCTTAACGTATTGATCGCCCCTGCCGGGGTAGTTAAGGCGCTGTATGCCCTTGCCGCGCAGTTTGAATTCATCGCCCGGCTGGGTGCCCTCGTGTATCTGGAACTTGACCTTGCCGTCCAGCGTGGGCACGGTTATTTCATCCCCCAAAGCCGCCTGGGCAAAGGTTATCGGGATCTCGCAGTAAACGTCATACCCCTCGCGCTCGAAGATCGGATGCGGGCGGACGTTAACGTTTACGTGAAGATCGCCCGAGGGTCCGCCGTTTATGCCCGCGTCACCGCCGGAGCGGACGTTTAAGACCTGGGAATCATCTATGCCCGCGGGTATGGTGATCTCGCGCTCTACCGTATGGCGGATCCTTCCCTTACCGGCGCATTTTTTGCAGGGGCTGTCGATTATCCTGCCGGTCCCGTGGCAGTTCTGGCAAACGGTTTGGGTCTGCATCTGCCCGAACGGCGTTCTCTGGGTGGTCATCACCCTGCCGGTGCCGTGGCATACCGGGCAGGTTTTAGCCGAGGTGCCCGCTTCGCAACCCGAGCCGTGGCAAACGTCGCAGGTATCGATCTTCGGAACACGAACGGTCTTTTTACAGCCCTTTGCCGCTTCCTCAAACGATATGGTAACGTTCGCGCTAACGTCGCCGCCGCGCCGCGGGGCGTTGGGATTCGCGCTCCTGCCGCCGAAACCGCCGCCGAAAAACGAGCTGAAAATATCGCCGAGGTCGCCGAAATCACCGAAGCCGCCGCCGAAACCGCCGCCGCCCGGGTTAAAGTTCGGGTCAACGCCCGCGTGACCGAACTGGTCGTATCTGGCGCGCTTTTCTTTGTTTGAAAGCACCTCGTATGCCTCGTTAACCTCTTTAAAGTTTTTCTCGGCTTCCTTATCGCCGGGGTGCAGATCGGGATGATATTTTTTTGCCGCCTTGCGGTATGCTTTTTTAAGGTCGTCGTCGTTTACGTCCCGGTCAACGCCTAAAACGCTGTAATAATCTCTCTTTTCCTCTGCCACGATACTTAACTCCCAAAAGTTTTATGTATGGCAAAAACGGGAAAGGATCCCGTTTTTGCCGCCTGTTATATTATTTCTTGCTGTCGTCAACGTCGGTATAATCGGCTTCGTAAACGTTATCGCCCGCGTTGCCCGCCGGGTTCTGATTTGCGCCTTCGCCCGCCGCGCCCTGCTGCTGCGCCGCTGCCGCCTTATATACCTTTTCGCTTACCGCGTAGACCGCCTTTTGCAGTTCTTCCTGCTTTGCCTTGATAGCCTCGGTATCTTCACCCTTGAGTGCTTCTTTTAATGCCTCTTTAGCGGTGTTGATACTGTTCTTTTCCTCTTCGGAAAGCTTATCGCCGAACTCGCTTACGGTCTTTTCGGTCTGATAGATCATCTGATCGGCTCCGTTGCGGATATCGACCGCCTCGCGGCGCTTCTTATCCTCGGCGGCATACGCCTCCGCCTCCTTGACCGCCTTATCTATATCCTCTTTGGACATATTGGTGTTGGAGGTTATGGTGATGTTGTTTTCCTTACCGGTGCCGAGGTCTTTTGCCGATACGTGAACTATGCCGTTCGCGTCTATATCAAAGGTAACTTCTATCTGCGGAATACCGCGGGGCGCCGGTGCGATGCCGTCAAGATGGAATACGCCGAGGGTCTTGTTATCCTTTGCAAATTCTCTTTCGCCCTGCAGAACGTGAACTTCAACCGAGGTCTGACCGTCAGCCGCGGTGGAGAATATCTGGCTCTTCTTTGTGGGTATGGTGGTGTTGCGGTCGATGACCTTTGTGGAAACGCCGCCCATGGTCTCGATACCGAGTGAAAGCGGGGTTACGTCTAAAAGCAGAAGTCCCTTAACGTCGCCGCCCAATACGCCCGCCTGGAGCGCGGCGCCCAGTGCCACGCACTCATCGGGGTTAATGCCCTTAAACGGCTCTTTGCCCATAAAGTTCTTTATCGCTTCCTGGACCGCCGGTATACGGGATGAGCCGCCTACCATAAGGACCTTGTTGATTTCGTCTTTTGAAAGACCGGAATCCGAAAGCGCCTGGCGAACGGGTCCCATCGTAGCTTCAACAAGATCCGCCGTAAGCTCGTTGAACTTAGCGCGGGTAAGCGTTGTTTCAAAGTGCTTAGGACCTGTTGAATCGGCGGTTATAAAGGGCAGGTTGATGCTGGCGGTAGTCATACCCGAAAGGTCGATCTTCGCCTTTTCAGCCGCTTCCTTAATGCGCTGCATCGCCATTTTATCGCCCGAAAGATCTATGCCCTGCTCCGCCTTAAAGGTGGAAACGATATAGTCCATTATGCGCTTATCGAAATCGTCGCCGCCGAGCCGGTTGTTGCCCGCCGTTGCGAGAACCTCCTGAACGCCGTCACCCATCTCGATTATCGATACGTCGAAGGTGCCGCCGCCGAGGTCGTAAACCATTACCTTCTGATCGTCTTCCTTATCGATGCTGTAAGCAAGCGCCGCCGCGGTGGGTTCGTTGATTATTCTCTTAACGTCAAGACCGGCTATCTTGCCCGCGTCCTTGGTCGCCTGGCGCTGTGCGTCGGTAAAGTATGCCGGAACGGTGATGACCGCTTCGCTTACGCTCTGACCTAAATAGCTTTCGGCGTCGGCTTTAAGCTTCTGAAGGATTATCGCGGAGACCTCCTGCGGAGTATACTTTTTGGAGTCTATCTCCACGGTGTAGTTACTGCCCATTTCGCGCTTGATAGAGCTTATGGTCCTTTCGGGGTTGGTTATCGCCTGGCGTTTTGCCACCTGACCTACCATTCTTTCGCCGGTTTTTGAAAACGCAACTACCGACGGAGTTGTTCTCGCGCCCTCGGCGTTAGCGATAACGACCGCTTCGCCGCCTTCCATAACGGCTACGCAAGAGTTGGTTGTTCCTAAGTCAATACCTATTATTTTTCCCATAATAATATCCTCCTTAAAAGATATGTGTTGATTATTTTATTCTGCCTTTCGGTCAGTTTGCTACCTTTACCATTGCGGCGCGTATTACCGTTCCGCCGAGCTTATAGCCCTTGCCGAGCACCTCGGCTATAACGTTTTCTCCGAGCGTTTCATCCTCGATATGCATTACCGCCTCGTGAAGATTCGGATCGAAGGTATCGCCCTCTTTGCCCACTTCTTCTATACCGAGCGCGCCCGCGAGATCGCCGAACTGTTTTATGATTATTTCTATACCTTTTAAATAATCCTCGCTTTTATTATCCGCCGCCGCCGCGCGATCTATGTTATCGAGTATAGGAAGAAGTTTTTTTATTACCTCGCATTTTGCATATTCCGCGATACCGGCGCGCTCGCGTTCGGTGCGCTTTTTATAGTTATCGAACTCCGCCGCGGTGCGCAAAAGCTGTTCCTTTGTTTGTTCAAGCTCGGCTTTCACCTTTTCGGCTTCGCCCGATTTCGGCTTTTTAGGTTTTTTAGCATCCCTGGTTTCAGGTTCCTTTACCTCGGCTTCAACCTCGGTTTTTTTCTCTTCCGCCATTTCTGCACACTCCTTTTCCATGTGGGTTTGACTTTCCCTGACATATACATTATAGCAACAATTTTCAAAAAGTCAAGAAAAATTTTAAAAATTTTTTGACTTTCCCTGACCTTTTACATTTTGTTAATAATTACCGCACTTGTTAAAGGTGTAAAAATGTAGTATAATAGCGACTATGGAAGATTTATGGCATTATCTTAAAACCCTGCGCAAGCCGATCGTTTTATACGGTATGGGCAACGGCGCCGATATGGTGCTATCGGTCTGCGAGCAATACGGCATAAAAATATCGGGCGTTTTCGCGTCCGAAGGTTTTGTGCGCAAAAAAACGTTCCACGGTATGCCGGTGACCGATTATTCATCGGCGAAAGAACAGTTCGGCGATATGGCGGTGCTGCTTTGCTTCGGCACCGCCCTGCCGGAGGTTATAAAAAATATAAAGCGCATCGGTAGCGAGTGCGAGCTTTACGCACCGGACGTACCCGTATGCGGTGACACACTTTTTTGCCGCGAATACTATGAACGAAGAAAACCCGAGTTTGATTCTATACGCGAAATGCTCGCGGATGAAAAATCTAAGCGCGTATTCGACGGTATAATTGCTTTCAAGCTG
>JAFZIK010000025.1 GCA_017554405.1 Clostridia bacterium
CGTGGCGATTCCCCCCGCTTCCACCAAAAAGAGAACATCGCGCCTTTTGGTGCGGTGTTCTCTTTTCTGTCTATACAAGTAAGGGGGGATCGAAAAGGACGGTTTGCGCAGCAAATCGCAACCTTTCGGTGAACGGTTGCGAAGTCCGCGGGCGTGTAGGCGCGACATTCGTGCCGTGGCGATTCCCCCCGCTTCCACCAAAAAGAGAACATCGCGCCTTTTGGTTCGGTGTTCTCTTTTCTGTCTATACAAGTAAGGGGAGGAATCGAAAAGGACGGTTTGCGCAACGGATATCAGATGACAGATTTCAGACATCAGACAAATGTGTGCTTTGCACATATATAATTAAACGATATGGCAAATCGTAACCTTTCGGTTAACAGTCATACAATTAACAACCCCCGCCGCCTATTTTAAGGCAGCGGGGGTTAAGTATTAATCAATATCAGTCTTCTATAGCAAATACAACGTCTTTGATCTCGCAGATCTCGTTTACGGTAAGATCGCCGCGGCGCTCAATAACCACATTAAGTCCTATGTTGCCGCTTTTTTCGCTTCTTGGTGCAATTGTTCTGATTGAATGTTCGCCGACTATAAGGGCGGAAATCTCATCGATAACCCGATTGGTCTGATACATATCGCCAACCTCAACGTAAAAGACCTGAGCCAGGCGTTTTCTGCGCTCAAACTTTGAAAACAGCGTTATTGTTATCAGGAAAAGTGCAACGCTTATAAGCGCGCCTGTAAAGAAGCCGTAGCCGACGGCTATACCAATTACACCGGTAGCCCAAATGCCAGCCGCGGTCGTAAGCCCAGTAATGACGTTATTGCTTTTAAGAATAATCATACCGGCACCGAGGAAACCGATACCCGAGATTACCTGCGCGGGTATACGGAGAACGTCAACCTGATTAAGCAGAGTATCAGCAACAAAAATACTCGTCATCGAAGTCATACAGGCGCCAAGACAAACAAGAATATGCGTGCGCATACCTGCCGCCCTGCCATGGCGCGAACGCTCACTGCCGATAACGGCGCCGCAGATAACGGCGATCATAAGCTTTAACAGGTCATATTTCAAACTGTCCCACATAAAGGTTTCCTTTATGAGCGACCAATCCAAGTTGACCTGTGATGAAAGTAATATTACACCTGACATATTTACCCCTCAGATTTTCAAAGAAATTCGGTCGATATAATCAAAGATTATTCGTTGATTTTGCCAATTATACTACTATATTACCGAATTTGCAATATTTTTTTAAAATTTTGTGAAAATATTGACAATCTAAAAAGTTTGTTATATAATTAACACAAATCTTTTAGGAGGCAATGCTATTATGAAAGCAGACGTTTTGGTAATCGGCGCCGGCGCGGTCGGCACAGCGATTACGAGAGAGCTAACAAAATACCGCCTTAACGTTATTTGCGTTGATAAACGCGAAGATGTTGGCGGTGATTGCTCAAAGAGCAATTCGGCAATTATACATACCGGTTACGACGCAAAACCGGGCACACTTGAATCCGAGCTTGTTGTTGCGGCAAACCCGCAATACGATAAGTTGACGCGTGACCTTGATATTCCCTTTAAGCGTATAGGCGCAATACTTCCGGCTATCACCGATGAACAGTTTGCCCAGCTTCCTGAAATCAAAGAAAAAGCGCTTAAAAACCGTGTTTATGACGTTCAGTATTTATCGAAAGAACAAATACTAGAAATGGAGCCGAACATCAACCCCGAGGTAAAGGGCGGTCTCTTTATTCCGCGAGAAAGCATTATCGACCCGTTTATTTACGTTGTTGCTATGGCTGAAAACGCTGTTGCAAACGGCGCTAAGTTTATGCTTGAAACCGAGGTTACCGGTATTCGCAAGGAAGGCGACCGCGTTGTAGGAGCGGAAACAACTAAGGGATATATCGAGGCGGACTACATAGTTAACGCCGCCGGACTTTTCTGCGATGAGATCGCTAATATGGTCGGCAAGTTCGATTATACTGTTGTTCCCCGCAAGGGTCAGTTTTACATACTTGACAAGAATACCGGTTGCAAGGTAAATCATATTGTTTTGCCGATACCCACAAAGATCACCAAGGGTAAGCTTATGACGCCGACAATTCACGGCAATATGCTCGTAGGTCCCACCGCCGAAGATCTTTACGACAAATATGATAAATCCACAAATACCGAAGGCCTTAACTCGATCCGCGATGACGTTACAAAGCTTATACCCGGCGTAATGCTTCAGGATACTATTACACAGTTCTGCGGACTTCGCGCAAACCGTAATCCTGAAGGACTTAATATTGACGTATACGATGACGTTAAGCACTACGTTAATCTTTCGGGAGTTCGCTCCACCGGCCTTACAAACTCTGTTTCGGTCGGCGCATACGTTGCTAACCTTCTTCGCGAGATCGGTCTTAAAATGGAGTTTAACGAGAACTTTATCGAAAAGCGCAAAGGAATCGTTTGTATACGTGAGCTTTCAAAAGAAGAACAGCATAAAAAGATTCTCGAAAACCCGCTTTACGGCAATATCGTTTGCCGGTGCGAGAGCGTTACCGAAGGCGAGATAGTAGACGCTATCCACTCCCCTATCCCCGCAAAGAGCGTAGATGCCATCAAACGCAGACTTCGCGCCGGTATGGGCAGATGCCAGGGCGGTTTCTGCGGACCGAAGGTAATAGAAATATTAGCGCGCGAACTCGGTTGCGAGCCTAAAGACATATGCAAGAACAACAGCAAATCTTATATGGTTTGCGGAAAGGTTAAATAAGGTGACGCAATATGAACAAGATAACTTGTGACGTTTGTATCGTAGGCGGCGGTCCCGCCGGATTATCTGCCGCCGTTGCCGCTAAAAAAGCCGGTGCCAAGGACGTTCTGATAGTAGAGCGTGACGAGGCGCTCGGCGGCATTCTTCAGCAGTGCATTCACCCCGGTTTCGGTCTTAAGCTTTTTAAGGAAGAACTGACCGGTCCCGAGTATTTCGGCAGATTTGTTGACGAAGCGAATGAACTTGGAGTTAAAGCGCTTCTTAACAGCATGGTCCTTGAGGTAACCGCAGATACTGTAACCTGCATAAACGGTGAACTCGGCGTTTGCGAAATAAGCGCAAAGGCCATCGTTCTTGCAATGGGATGCAGAGAAAGAACCAGAGCAAATATAGTTATACCCGGCACCCGTCCCGCCGGCGTTTATACGGCGGGAACCGCCCAGCGCCTTATTAACCGCCAAAACGAAATGGTAGGTAAAAAGGTCGTAATACTCGGCTCCGGCGATATCGGTATGATAATGGCGCGCCGCATGACGCTTGAAGGCGCAAAGGTCGAGGCAGTTGTTGAAATCATGGATTTCCTTGCCGGTCTTACACGAAACCGCGTTCAGTGCCTTGACGATTTCGGCATTCCGCTTTTGCTTTCACATACAATTATAGATATCAAAGGTAACGACCGCGTTGAAAGCGTTGTAATAGCACAGGTCGATGAAAACAAGAAACCGATCATGTCAACTGCCCGTGAGATCGAATGCGATACCCTGCTTCTCTCTGTCGGTCTTATACCCGAAAACGAGCTTACAAGCAATGCAAAAATTGAGATCAGCCCGATAACAAAGGGACCGAAGGTAAATCAGTATATGCAGACCTCTATAAAGAGCGTATTTGCCTGCGGTAACGTTGTTCACGTTAACGATCTTGTTGATAACGTTTCCGCAGAAAGCGCAAAGGCAGGCGAAAGCGCGGCAAAATTTGCCGCCGGAAAACTTGAGGATAGCACAGCCGTTACGGTCGAGACCGGCGATAACGTTCGCTACGTTTGCCCGCAGTCGGTTATACCTGCCGACGAGAAAGTAGACCTTTATTTCCGCGTTATGAAGCCGCAAAAAGGCGTTGTAATAACGGTTACCGACGGTGATAACGTATTGTTTACGAGAAAAGCCATTAAGGTAAACCCCGGCGAAATGGAAAAAGCCACTGTGAGCGTTAAAGATATCACTTCACTTATGGTATCGGTTAAGGAGGCTTAATTATGACTAAAGAAATCATTTGCACCGTTTGCCCCACCGGCTGCACAATTCACGTTGAAGGTGAAAACGGTAATATTACAAAGATCGAAGGATTCAGCTGCCCTCGCGGCAAGGTATACGCCGAGAACGAATTTACCGCGCCGGTCCGTATACTTACATCTACCGCAAAGATCAAAAACGCCAAAACCCCGCTTGTTGCGGTCAGAAGTAAGACACCCGTTCCGAAGGAGAAGCTTTTTGATTGTATGGTAGAGATCCGCAAGCTTGAACTGACGCCCCCGGTAAACCGCGGTGACGTTTTGATCAAGAACATCTGCGACACCGGCGTTGATATTATCGCTTCCGGTGAAGTAAAATAATCACTTAAAGATATGAGCCGTTTGGGTTTCCAAGCGGCTCTCTTTTTGTGTCAACTCTTGATTTTTTCAATGGCATTTTTTTCCAGGCGTGAAACCTGGGCTTGAGATATACCAATCTCGTTTGATACCTCCATTTGTGTTTTGCCCTGCATAAACCTTAATGAGAGTATAAGCTTTTCACGATCACTAAGGTTTTTTATAGCCTCTTTGATGCATATTTCGTCAAGCCAGTTTTTATCGTCGTTACTGTCGCCGATCTGGTCAAGCACATAAACAGTATCACCCGTATCGGAATACACGGGATCATAGATTGATATTGGCTCTACGATGCTTTCAAGCGCAATTACAACCTCCTCGCGTTCTACGCCAAGTTCTTTTGCAATCTCCGTAACGGTAGGTTCTCTTTTAAGTGTGCCAATAAGTTGTTCTTTGACCTGCATAGCGCGATACGCTGTATCTTTGATAGAACGGCTAACCCGGACAGGGCTGTTATCACGAAGATGACGCCTTATCTCACCTATAATCATAGGCACGGCGTATGTTGAAAACCGGACGTTTTGATTTATATCAAAATTATCGACCGACTTTATAAGCCCGATACAGCCGATCTGAAATAGGTCGTCCGGGTTTTCGCCCCTGCCGGTAAACCTTTTTACTACACTTAAAACAAGGCGCAAATTGCCGTTTATTATCTGCTCACGCGCCGCCATATCGCCGGTAGCCGCCTTTTTCAGCATAATCTTTATATCGGCATCCTTGATGACCGGCAGTTTAGAAGTATCAACACCGCAGATAGTAACCTTGTTTTTCAAAAAAAGCACCTCCGGTAATAATTACAATAGAATTATTACCACAGGCGCTTTATATTAAACCAAAATTATTTATTTTGTTTTCGACGGGATTCACTTGTATTTTTATGAATCAAAGTTTGTAGACCTTAATTGCATTCTGCGAGAATATTTTTTTATAGTCTTCCTCGCCGAATCCGAGCGAGGTAAGAATTTGCATTTCGTTCTGAGGCGAGTGTAGCGGATAATCGGTTCCAAATAGCACGCGATCAGTGCCATATCTTTTGATTATCTCAGTAGCAGTTTCGGGTTTAATATAGGATAAACTGGATGAGCAATCAACATAAAGATTCGGTATATCCGCCAACTGACGGGACGCATCCTCCCAGATCGACCATCCGCCGAAATGTGCGCCAATGACCGTAAGCCCGGTATAGATTTTAAGGATCGGTATAAGTCTGTTGGGATTTGAAAAATCATATCTGTAATCCCCCGCATGCAAAAGTAACGGCAGGCCGTCACGCTCACAAAGCTCATAAATTTTAAGACAGCGGTAATCGTCTATCTTAAAACCCTGGATATCCGGATGAAGCTTTATGCCTTTTAAACCGAGCGATTTTAGATGCTCAAAATCGCCGGGGATATCGTCAGACTCCGGGTGCATTGTGCCAAGCCCGTAGAGGGTATCACTGTTTTCAGAAACCTCACGCGCTATGAATTCGTTAATCTTGCGCACCTGGGCTTTTGTAGTGGCGACCGATTGAACGATAAACCTGTCTACACCCGCCTTTTTACCGTTTTCTATAAGGTCGGCAACTGTCCCTTTGCCGTAAGGCATTTCACCGTAAAAATTGCCGGTTGCCTTTGCCGCCTTTTCTGCTATTGCCTCAGGGTAAACGTGGCAATGTGCATCAATAACGTAAAACTTATTATCTACCATTACGCAGTCTCCGTGCTGTTTGCTTTTTCAAGATGCAGTTTTTTAATAGCATCCTCACGCATTTTGTATTTAAGTATCTTGCCCGCAACGTTCATCGGGAACTCTTTCACAAAATCAATGTAACGCGGGACCTTATGCTTTGCCATATGCGACATAACATACTGCTTTAATTCATCCTCGGTCATAGTTTCGCCGTCCTTTAAGATAACCGCGGCAAAAATCTCTTCACCGTATTGCTCATCGGGCACGCCGATAACCTGAACGTCCTTGACCTTTTCGTTGGTATAAATAAATTCCTCTATTTCTTTCGGATAAATATTTTCACCGCCGCGGATAATCATATCCTTAAGGCGACCTGTGATCTTGTAATTGCCTTCAGGCGTTCTGCAGGCAAGATCACCGGTATGTAACCAGCCATCCTTATCGATGGCGGCGGCGGTAGCCTTCGGCATTTTATAATAGCCCTTCATAATATTATAGCCGCGGGCAACAAATTCACCGGTTACCTCATCGGGGCAATCCTCGCCGGTTTCGGGGTCAACGATTTTGCATTCGATTTCCGGCATGGGACCGCCAACCGTTGTAACGCGAACCTCGAGCGGGTCATCGGTAGAGCTCATAGTGCAGCCGGGTGAAGCTTCGGTTTGTCCGTAAACAATAACGATCTCACGCATATTCATCTTATCAACAACATCGCGCATAACCGATATTGGACACGGGCTGCCCGCCATAATACCGGTTCTTATATACGAGAAATCGGTTTTTGCAAAATCGGGATGTTCAAGCAGGGCGATAAACATTGTCGGAACGCCGTGGAATGCGGTTATATGTTCGTTATTTATGCAGGCAAGCGCCGGCTTTGGCGAAAAATAAGGGAGCGGACAAAGGGTTGCGCCATGAGTCATTGAAGCCGTCATTGCAAGAACCATACCGAAGCAATGGAACATCGGGACCTGGATCATCATTCGGTCGGCGGTAGAAAGATCCATTCTGTCCCCTATGCATTTACCGTTGTTAACAACGTTATAATGTGTTAGCATTACGCCCTTGGGAAATCCGGTAGTGCCGGAGGTATACTGCATATTGCAAACGTCGTCCTTAGAGACGCTTTCCGCCATAGTATAAACCTGCTCAAGCGGAACGGAATCGGCAAGACTTACGGCGTCTTCCCATTTAATGCAACCTTTTTGCTCAAATCCTACTGTTATAATATGCCTTAAAAATGGCAGTTTGCGGCTAAATAGCGGCTCACCTTTTTTCTTGGTCTCAAGCTCCGGGCAAAGCTCCGCCATTATCCCGGAATAATCGGAATCCCTGTAACCGCTTATCATTATGAGGGTATGGGTATCAGACTGCTTTAAAAGATACTCAGCCTCGTGGATCTTATAAGCGGTATTTACAGTAACCAAAACGGCGCCGATCTTTGTTGCCGCCCAAAAAGCGATATACCACTGCGGAATATTTGTAGCCCATACCGCAACATGGGTCCCCTTTTTAACGCCAAGCGCAATAAGCGAGCGCGCAAAGGTATCAACGTCATCCCGAAATTCGCTGTAAGTCCTTGTATAATCAAGCGTAGTATACTTAAAAGCATACTGATCCGGGAACTCCTCAACCATTTTATCAAGCACCTGCGGAAAGGTATGATCGATAAGCAGTTCCTTTTTCCAAACGTAATTACCGGTATGAGCGCGATTGAAATAGAGATTTGATTTTGCTTTTGAAGTATCGCCGAACTGTCGCATGAAGTTAATAAAATGCGCGAAAATGACCACCATATCGTTAAGCACCGAAAGCCATTCGGGATCCCATTCAAGCGATATGAAGCCATCATAATTGATAGAACGAAGGGCGGCGATAATATCACTTATAGGGAGATCGCCCTCGCCTATAAGACAGCGTTCAAGTTTGCCGGAAATCATTCTCCCGTCACAGATATGAACGTGCTTTATATAAATACCGAGGTTCGTAATTGTCTGTTCCGGTTGCTCGCCGCCGAAAAAGCAAGTAGCGCTTATATTCCAAAGAGCCGCAACGCTATCGGTGGGAAACCAATTTAAGAATTCACATAACCGTAAAGTATCGGCAAATATTCCGCAGGTTTCAATAAGCAAAATTACCTTACCGGATTTTGCGGCGGGCAAAACGCTGTTTATGACCGCTTTTACCGCGTCCTCTTCCCCATTATCATCGGTTTTTACACGGACGTAAGGAATATTAAGCGAAGACGCTACGGAAATACAGCGTTCGATTTCATTAACACTGTTTTCATAGTCGGCGCTATCCCCCATTTTGCATATCGAATCAACGCAGGGTATCTTAATGTTTAATTCGTGAACTCTGCGCGCGGTCGCGGCGGAGGTATAGTTATAGAACGCACCGTTCTTATCGGTAAAAAGCGAACCGTGCGTATTATGAAGCTCTATGCCCTCATATTTTAGCTCGCGCGCTATTTTACACATTTCGTCAAAACTCGCGTCGTGCCAGCCTTTGCTTGAAAAAGCAAATCTCATAAGGTTATGCCTCCTCGTAGAGAATCTTATTGAGCGCGCTTATGTATGCGCGGATGCTTGCGCCGATTATATCGGTTGAAAGCCCTTTTCCGGAGTATAGTTTGCCGCCTGAGCGAAGTTTAACAAGCGCACTGCCCATCGCCTCGTGACCCTCAGTGATAGACTGTATCTGAAAATCATCAAGCTCAAAGTGGCGACCGGTTATCTGTTCTATCGTGCGGAAAGCGGCATCGATAGGACCGTCACCCACCGAAATGCCGGTATACGTAACGCCATCCTTGATCATATTGATCTGGGCGGATGACGTCATAACGTTTCCGGACTGAATGGAATACTGATCGAGCGTATAGACGGGTTCGACCTGCAGAGCCGTTGAAGCGATGATTGCTTCCATTTCCTTAAGTGATACGTTCTTTTTATTAGCAATACGCTTAAATTCGGAGTAAACCTTTTTAATATCCTCATCACTGAGATCGTAACCGATTTTAAGCGCCGCCGCGCGGACCGCATCAATATCATCGTCAACATCAAGCGATATTTCGCCGGCATCTGCCTTTGTATCAGCTTCGTTTTCATCTTTATCGCCGGATATTATCCATTCAATACGCGAAAGTATTGTATTTGACGAAGTAAAATCAATATTTGTGGTAAGACCGGCGTGGAATTTTGATGTTCGGAAAATCTCGATAGCCGTCATAAGTCCTGTAATATCACCGCCTACGCAGGTTTTTACGATATCAGCACCTTTTCTTAAAACAGCAAATGATGATGCGGCTGCCATACCGGTCGCATCGGAACAGCAAATACCGAATAAAATACCGTCGACGCCTTGAACACCTGTGCGAACGTTAGATACAAAGTCAGCCATTTCATCCGGAAACAGCATACCCTCGTTATCATAAAGCGTTACCGCTTTGGCACCGGCATCTACCGCGGCGTTAAGTATATCTGTAAGCGTTTTTATATCTGCTCTTGTTGCGTCCAGCGCGCAAAACTCAATATCGCCGCATTTTGCTGCGGCATACTTCACAAGTTCACCGGCAAGTTTTGTCATTGCCGGACCTTTTTTATGAAAACCGTATTCCATGCCAACGTCGGAAACGGGCAATGAAATGCGTATTCTCGGGCATTTTGCCGAAGCGAGTGCCGCGGCGACTAAATCTATTTCACCCTCGGAGGTTCCGCCCTCAACAGATAATACAGTAGATTTTACTGAGGAAGCGATCGTTTTTATAAGTAAAACGTCCTTTGCCTCACTCGCTATTTTCGGCAGTTCGATAATATCGACCTTTAGTTTTTCAAGCTGTCTTGCAATTTCGATAGATTCTTTAAACCCGAATACTTTGCTCCTGTTAAGCGTTGTGTCGGCAACAAAAATTGTTTTCATATTTTTACCTCACATAAAAGAATAGTCCCCGAAGCCAAACGGCTTCGGGGACGAATAAAATTCGCGGTACCACCCCGATTGCAGAAATATCTGCCACTCGGAAGGCTCATACAAGCCCTTTGCTATGATAACGGTGCATGCCGTAACCTCTTACTCAGTTCGGAAGTTCTGCTCGGGAATGAGACTTTTTTGAAACTCTGCTATCGGCTTGCACCAAACGCCGACTCTCTGAAGCGATCGTTACAAAAAATAGTTCCTTCAACGCATTTAACAAATGGTAGTATAGCACATAGATTCTAATATTGCAAGTATTATTTTAACCGATCATGTAGGTCCAGCCGAATTTATCCTCGGTTTTGCCCCACTGAATACCGGTAAGGGTATCGTAAAGATGCTGGGTGACCTCGCCGATCTTACCTTTATTTATGATAAACTTGTTATCCTTATAGTTAAGCTCGCCGATCGGAGAAACAACTGCGGCTGTTCCGCAACCCCATGCCTCTTCAAGCTTGCCGCTTTCAAGCGCCTCTTCAAGCTCATCAACGCTGATCCTGCGCTCTTCAACCTTATAACCCTCGCTCTTTAACACCTCAATGCAGGATTTGCGGGTTATGCCGGGTAGAATTGAACCAAGCAAAGCGGGCGTTACTATAACGCCGTCAATCTTGAACATAACGTTCATAGCGCCGACTTCTTCAATGTATTTACGCTCAACACCGTCAAGCCAAAGGACCTGCGAATAGCCCTTATCCTCGGCGCGTTTACCCGCTCGGTTGCTCGCGGCATAGTTACCGCCGCATTTTGCCTCGCCGGTTCCGCCGCGAACTGCGCGGACGTCCTCCGATTCAATCATAATGCGGACCGGATTTATACCCTCTTTATAGTAACTGCCAACAGGTGAAGCGATGATGATATAAGTAACGTTCTTGACCGAGTGAACGCCGAGCGTTTCATCATTACCGAACATAAAGGGGCGCAGATAAAGGGACGTGCCGGGCGCGGAGGGTGTCCAATCCTTTTCCACCTCAACAAATTTTGTAAGCGCTTCAAGAGCGTCATCCTCCGGTATCTGCGGCAGGCACATACGGTCGGCGGATCTGTTCATTCTGCGGATGTTTTCCATAGGTCTGAAGAGCTGAACCTTACCGTCGGCACGGCGATAAGCCTTTAAGCCCTCAAATATTTCGGAACCGTAGTGAAGCACCGTAGACGCAGGATGCAAAGTAATGTTTGAAAACGGCACTATGCGTGCATCTTTCCAGCCTTCGCCCTCAACGTAATCCATAATAAACATATGGTCAGTGAAGTATTTGCCGAATCCTAAAGCCGAAACGTCCGGCTTCTGCTTCGGGCTATTTGTGAGTTTAACTGTAATATTCATAAAACTGCCTCCTTAATTCTCATAGCCGATTTTAATGGCTTTAAGATTGATATCAAGCATATCGGGATGTTTTGCGGAAACGACCTTTTTAAGCGCCGCAATAACCGTTTCTTCATCATATTCGCCGGTTTCTTTGAGTATCTTACCGATAATTATCATATTGGCAAGTTTGCCAACGCCGTTTTCATCGGCAAGCTTGGTCGCGGGTATGTAAAACACCTTAACGTCGCTTCTCGTTACTTTGCGCTCAATGAGCGAGGAATCGGCAAAAATAATGCCACCCGGGACAACGCTGTTTTCATATCTGTCAAGAGAAGGTAAATTCATCGCGATAAGAACGTCCGGCGTTGAAACGATTGGCGAACCGACCGGCTCATCGCCGATAATAACGCTGCAGCTTGCGGTGCCGCCGCGCATTTCAGGACCGTAGGAAGGAAGCCAGCTTACCTGCTTATCCTCAATAAGGCCCTTATATGCGGCAAATTTTCCGGCAAAGAGTATACCCTGACCGCCGAACCCGGCAAATAAATACTGAGTTGTTTTCATACAAGTCTCTCCCCCTTTGCCGAACGGTCCTTATAAACGCCGAGCGGATAATAAGGTATCATTTTCTCATCTATCCATTTAAGAGCATTTTGCGGAGTAAGACCCCAGTTGGTAGGACAGCTTGAGATGACCTCAATAAGAGAAAAGCCTTTGTTTTCGATCTGATTCTGAAAAGCCTTTTTGATAGCTTTTTTTGCGGCGTTAATATTCTTAATGTTATTAACGGCAACGCGCTCGATATATTCAGCGCCGTCAAGCTCGGAAAGCATTTCACAGACCTTTACCGGAAAACCGCAGAGCTTAACGTCCCTGCCGTATGGGGAAGTCTGCGTTACCTGACCGGGAAGCGAAGTTGGTGCCATCTGACCGCCGGTCATGCCGTAAATGGCATTGTTAATGAATATAACAGTAATATTTTCATTGCGCGCCGCCGCGTGAACGGTTTCAGCCATACCGATAGACGCAAGGTCTCCGTCACCCTGATAGGTAAACACGATCTTGCTCGGATCGGCGCGTTTAACGCCTGTAGCGACCGCGGGCGCACGGCCGTGAGCTGCCTCGATCATATCGCAGTTAAAATAATCGTATGCCATAACCGAGCAACCGACCGGAGCGATACCGATAGTTTTGCCCTCGATACCGAATTCATCGATAGCTTCGGCAACAAGGCGGTGAACTATGCCGTGGGTGCAACCCGGGCAATAGTGGAGCGGAACGTCCGCCAGCGCTTTTGGTTTATCGAATACTACCATTATTTCTCGCCTCCATTTGCTGCTTCTTCAATGCTTGCAAGAACCTGATCCGGAAGAGGTATCATACCGCCAACACGGTTGCAAAGCATATATTTTGCTTTGCATTCGGTTGCAAGCTTAACGTCCTCTATCATCTGACCCATAGAAAGCTCAACACTGATAAAGGCATGAATCTTCTCCGCCGCCTTTTTGAATACGTCCTTCGGGAACGGCCAAAGAGTTATAGGTCTTATCATACCTGCCTTAATACCATTAGCGCGTGCGGCGTTGATTGCGTTTTTGGATACGCGCGCGGCGATACCGAAGGCTGCAACGCATATCTCGGCATCATCCATAAGGTATTCTTCAAACATTACCTCGTTTGCTTCGACCTGTTCGTATCTCTTAAAGCGATCAAAGTTTACCTGTTCAAGCTGTTCGGGTTTAAGATATAAAGAGTTGATTATATTATGCTCGCGCTTGTTATCGGTTCCTGTAGTTGCCCATGGCTTTTCAGGCGCCGGCTCGACCTTTAATGATTCAAGGTCAACCGGTTCCATCATCTGACCCATTGTTCCGTCGGCTAAAATCATTGCCGTCATCCGGTATTTATCGGCTGTATCAAATGCCTTGACCGTAAGTGAAGCCATTTCCTGAACCGAAGCCGGAGCGTAAACCACCATATGGTAATCGCCGTGACCGCCGCCGCGGGTAGCCTGAAAATAATCCGACTGCGAAGGCTGAATACCGCCAAGACCCGGACCGCCGCGCTGAACGTTAACAACGAACGCCGGAAGGTCGGCGCCGGCAAGATAAGATAAGCCCTCACTTTTAAGCGAAATTCCCGGGCTTGAAGATGAAGTCATAACGCGTTTACCCGCACTTGATACGCCATAAACCATATTTATTGCGGCGATCTCACTTTCGGCCTGCAAAAAGGTGCCGCCGATTTTTGGCATTTTTTTTGCCATATATGCCGCGACCTCTGTTTGAGGGGTTATAGGATATCCGAAATAATGGCGACAGCCGGCAATAATTGCCGCCTCGGCTATTGCTTCGTTACCCTTCATCAAAACTTTATCAGCCATATTACACCCTACCTTTCTACCTTAATAATGCAATCGGGACACATGGTTGCGCAAAAAGCGCACCCGATACAATCTTCCGGGTTCACAGCCTCTACCGGGTGGTGACCCTTTTTATTGATCTTTTCGGCAGATAACGTAAGGACCTTTTTAGGGCAAACGTCAACGCATAGCCCGCAACCCTTGCAGTTATCGGTTTTAAAGGTTAATTTCGGCATATTCAGCACTCCTTTTTTAAAAGTGATTTTTGCATTTTAAGTTTAAATCCGTTATCGATTTTACCGGAAAGTTCCGTAGAAAGCCTTTCATCATACGAAGTAAACGCGATCGGTATTTTCATAATATCCGATATGCTCTTTGCATATGCAAGCGAGTCAATAACAGTGTTTGAATCGGTATCATCGCCTAAATTTGAGTTATTAACTATCGCGGTAAACGGAATACCGCCGGCGAATTCGATCTCACGTAGGACCTCTACTGTAGAATCGGTATCCCTGGTGAGCGGTCTGTATTTGTTGATCACGGCAAGCATCTCATAGTTATTCTCTTTAATTATGGCAGGCGCCAGTCTGCCAAGTGCTAGTGCGCCGCGATCATCGCCGCCTATATCAAGGACAAAATTACTTGATCTATCATCGGTTATCGCATACATACGGTCTGGCAACGCCGGAATATCAAGATTTGATCCTGCATAATCTGAACAGATCAGTTCGATCCCCATAGCTTTTAACTCGTCTACACTGTCCTTTGTTCTGAAATAAGGATTAACGATATCGAGGTCGGCTATCGAGACCTTTTTGCCCTGAGCCTTTAAGTTGTATGCAATATTAAGAGCTACGTTTGTTTTACCGCTGCCGTAATGACCGCAAACTATTGTAATCCGTTTAAACTCCATAAAACTCACCGTATCACAGTTTGTTTCGCTGTATTTTACCGCTTATGGTCTTCGGCAGTTCATCCCTAAACACAACGATTCTCGGATACTTGTAGGGCGCAGTCTTTGATTTAACGTAATCCTGGATCTCTTTCTTTAATTCCTCGGTCGGCTCCTTACCCTTTACAAGAACAATACTCGCCTTTACAACCTGACCGCGTATCGGGTCGGGAGAGGCTGAAACGCCGCATTCAAGAACGTAAGGAAGTTCCATAATAACGCTTTCGATCTCAAACGGCCCTATGCGGTAGCCGGAAGATTTTATAACGTCATCAACACGACCGACATACCAGTAGAAGCCGTCCTCATCGCGCCAGGCGGTATCGCCGGTGTGATAGTAGCCGTCGCGCCAGGTCTCATCGGTCTTTTCCTTATCACCGTAATAACCGACCGCAAGACCGCAAGGCAGGTCGTTTTTGATATTTATAACAATTTCGCCGGTCTCGCCGGTGGGAACTGAATTACCGTCCGGATCAACTATATCAACGTCATAGATCGGAGCAGGTTTGCCCATTGAACCGATCTTATGCGGCGCACCGCGCAGATTGCCTATTATCATTGTGCTCTCTGTTTGACCGAAGCCCTCGAGTATGCTTAAACCGGTCGCTTTTTTAAACTGGCGGTAAACCTCGGGATTAAGCGCTTCGCCCGCCGTAGTCATATGCTTTATCGAGGAAAGATCGTATTTTGAAATATCCTGCTTAACCATCATACGAAGCATTGTAGGCGGCGCGCAGAAGGTTGTAATATTATATTTTTTGAACATTGGGAGAATATCCGCCGCGTCAAAACGGTCAAAATCATAAACGAAGGTTGCCGCCTCACACAGCCACTGGCCGTAAAGCTTGCCCCACATCGCCTTTGCCCATCCGGTATCCGAAATGGTAAAATGCAGACCGTCAGGATCAACGTTATGCCAATACTTTGCCGTATGGAAATGACCGAGCGGATATTTATGGTTATGGGTAGCGATTTTAGGATAACCGCTTGTGCCGGAGGTAAAATACATAAGCATCAGATCATCACCGCAAGGCGAATCTTCTGTGCGTTCATAATGCGAACGGTAAACCTCAAACTCTTCGTTAAAGTTGCGCCAGCCCTCACGGGTGCCGTTAACTATAAGCTTATGTTCAAGCTGCGGACACTTTGCCGCGGCAATATCGACCTGATGAGCGGTATCGCCGTCCGCGGTGCAGACTATCGCTTTAACGCCGGCGGCGTTGAATCTGTATTCAAAATCGTGTTCCTGGAGCTGATTTGTTGCAGGTATGGCAATAGCACCGAGCTTATTAAGCGCCAGCATACAAAACCAAAACTGATAGTGGCGTTTAAGCACCAGCATTACCTTATCTCCCTTGGTGATACCAAGCGATTTGAAATAGTTGGCGCAGCGCGCCGATGACCTTTTCATATCGCCGAAGGTGAATCTGTGCTCGCTTTTATCCTTGCCAATATAAAGCATGGCAAGTTTATCGCGCTGTTTTTCGCCGAGGACATCAACAATATCAAAAGCAAAATTGAATTTTTCGGTGTTTTTAAACTTAATTGAAACAGGCGTGCCGTTCTCATTCTTCTCAACGTCGATAAACTGATGATACAAGCGTTTCTTTGTATCAAATTTAACAGGCGTGGCGGCAGTCAGTTCACTGCCTGTAAGCTCCGGTATAGGATCACCGGTTGGATTGAGGACAATGGCATAAAACAAGCAATCCTCACCGCCTACGGCTATCATACCGTGCGGAGTGGAGCTATCGTAATAGATAGTATCCCCTGCCGATAATACCTCGGTGTGATCGCCGACCTGGACCTTTAACATACCGGAAATAACTATATCGCACTCCTGACCCTTGTGGGTAGTAAGTTCTATGGCGCGGTGCTGTGCCTCTTCGCTGTAAATACTCTTAACGTAAAGCGGTTCGGCAATACGCCTGCGAAACGCGGGAGCCAGATTATAATATGTCATACCGTGGGCGTTATCAATACGCTGACCGGCGCCGCGGCGGGTAAGCGTATATGAGCGGAGCGTAGGACTGTGACCTTCGATAATATCGGTAACGTCTACACCGAACGCACCGGCGCAACGGTAAATAAAGGCAAAATTAAGATCAGTTTTGCCGTTCTCCGCATCGATATACTCTTTTTCGGTAACGTCGGTCTTTTCTGCCATTTGCGCAGTTGTTAAACCGACGATCTGGCGAAGCTCTTTAATACGCGCCGCCATCTCGTGGATCTTATAATCAAGACCGGTCATTTTTTCCACTTTAATTCCCCCTTAGGGCAAAAACAAAACTCGCCCCAAAGCTAAAATACTTTGAGACGAGTAATAATTTACCCGCGGTACCACTCAAATTGCAAACCGAACGGTTTACCTCTTTAGGGTCCAATAACCCCTATGCATTTACGCAGCAATCACGGGAAGGTTCTACTTATCAAAATTGACTTTCTTCCTTCCGGCTTCGAAGTTACAGCATACGGGTCGGTTATGGGCTTGCACCAAACGCCCACTCTCTTGAAACTTAAACCGGACGCCCTCTTCATCATCGCCTTTGACCTATGCATTTTAGCACATTGAGATTAAATTGTCAAGAATAAATCACAGTTTATTTCTCTGTATTTTTCCGCTTATGGTCTTCGGCAGTTCATCCCTGAAAACAACTATTCTCGGATACTTATAAGGCGCAGTTTTAGATTTAACGTAATCCTGGATCTCTTTTTTTAATTCCTCGGTCGGCTCCTTGCCCTTTACAAGAACAATACTCGCCTTTACTACCTGACCGCGTATCGGGTCGGGAGCGGCTGAAACGCCGCATTCAAGAACGTAAGGAAGCTCCATAATAACGCTTTCGATCTCAAAAGGTCCTATGCGGTAGCCGGAAGATTTTATAACGTCATCAACACGACCGACATACCAGTAGAAGCCGTCCTCATCGCGCCAGGCGGTATCGCCGGTGTGATAATATCCGTCGTGCCATACTTCCGCCGTGCTGGCGGCGTCGTTATAATAACCCATAAACAGTCCGCAAGGAGTGCCGTTTGCTGTTTTGATAACTATCTCGCCGGTCTCGCCGGAAGGAACGCTGTTACCGTCCGGATCAAGAAGATCAACGTCATAAAGCGGGGACGGCTTGCCCATAGAACCGATCTTATGCGGCGCACCATGCAAGTTGCCGATCGACATTGTGGTTTCGGTCTGACCGAAGCCCTCCATGATTTTAAGACCGGTTGCCTTTTCAAACTGTTTATATACTTCGGGATTAAGGGCTTCGCCCGCCGTAGTCATATGCTTGACCGAAGAGAGATCATACTTTGAAATATCCTCTTTTATCATCATACGAAGCATTGTAGGCGGAGCGCAAAACGTTGTTATGTTATGCTCTTTAAACATCGGCAAAATATCAGCGGCGGAAAATCTATCAAAATCATATGTAAATACCGCGCCCTCGCAAAGCCACTGACCGTATAATTTACCCCAAAGCGCCTTGCCCCAACCGGTTTCTGAAATCGTAAAGTGCAGACCGTCCGGGTCAACGCCGTGCCAATACTTAGCGGTTATGTAGTGACCAAGCGCATACTTGTAATTATGAACGGCGATCTTAGGATAACCGGTAGTGCCGGAAGTAAAGAACATTATCATGGGATCGTTACCGCAGGCGGTATCATCATCCCTGTAAAAATGCGCGCTGTAAAGCCCGAATTCCTCATCGAAATTATGCCAGCCGTCGCGTGCACCGCCTACAATGATCTTAAGTTTAACGCCGGGGCAATGCTCGATCGCTGCTTCGGCATGAGCGGCGACCTCGCCGTCCGCCGTGCAGACTATCGCCGAAACGCCGGCGGAGTTAAAGCGATAATCAAAGTCATGCTCCTGCAAAAGGTTTGTTGCCGGTATCGCGATAGCGCCGAGTTTATGAAGCGCGAGAATCGAAAACCAGAACTGGTAATGGCGCTTGAGCACGAGCATTACCCTATCGCCTTTTTTGATGCCGAGTGATTTGAAATAGTTGGCTGTCTGCGCTGAATAGCGCTTCATATCACGAAAGGTGAACCTGCGCTCTACTTTGTTTTTATCAATATGCAGCATTGCAAGCTTCTGCGGTTTGTTTCTACCTAACTCATCAACGATATCAAAGGCAAAATTGAACTTATCCTCATCCTTAAAGGATATCTTTTGAAGTCGGCCCTTATCATCCTCAACGGTATCGATGAACTTTGAAGAAACGTAGCCGCCCGGCTGTTTCTTATGCGGGAATATATACGGCTCAAGAATTTTATCCTTTTCGCTCTCTTCGCCGGGCATAACAATAGCCGCAAACAGGCAGTCGTTACCGTCAACAGCGATCATACCGTGCGGGGTCGAGCTGTTGTAGTAAATACTGTCGCCCTCATTCAAAAGCTCGGTATGTTCGCCGATCTGGACCTTAAGTTTGCCTTTAAGAACTAGATCGAACTCCTGTCCGGAATGCTTTGTAAGGTGGATCGGCTTATCCTGAAGCGACGCATCATAAGAATACCGGACCCAATACGGCTCGGCGATCTTTTTATCAAAAAACGGTGCAAGGTTTTGAATCTCAATTCCGCTTTCCTTGGCGGTCGTTTGTCCCATACCCTTACGGGTCACGGTATATGAGGAAAGGTGCGCGCTTTCACCCTCAAGCAGATCGGTTATACCGATACCGAAAACCTGAGAGCACTTATGAATGAATGTAAACGGAAAATCAAGCTTACCCTGTTCATACTTAATGTACTCATACAAAGTAACCTCTGTTTTCTTTGCCATATCTTCTACTGAAATGCCCGATATTTCGCGCATTTCCTTAATACGAAAGGCAATTTCCATAAGCTTGTTTTCGGATACAACAGCCATACTTTTCACTCCTTAATAAAAAACAACACCCGTCTCAAAACTTTGAGACGGGTGAAAAACATCCGCGGTACCACTCAAATTGCAAACCGAAAGGTTTGCCTCTTTAGGGTCTAATAACCCCTATGCCTTTACGCAGCAATCACGGGAAGCATCTACTTGAGGTCATACCTCTTTCGGGCAACCGGCTCGGAAGTGATTGGCAATATAGAACCGCGTTATCGGCTTGCAGCAACCGCCGACTCTCTGAAAACGCGAAAACTAAACCGTCTTCGTCACAGCCTTTAAAATTGTTAATTGATTATAACACCGAATAACCGGTTTGTCAAGTGAAAATAAGAGTTAACCGGCCTCGGCAAACCTGCTTTCCACCATATCAGCGGTGATGTTAATACTCTTAACGGTCTTATCGGAAGGCGTATTGAACATAAGATCAAGCAAAACCGATTCAATTATCGAACGCAATCCGCGAGCGCCTGTCTTTCTTGCAATGGTCAAATCAGCAATTTTTTCAAGCGCCGCATCATCAAAAGTAAGCTCAACGCCGTCAAGCCGGAAAAGCTCGGTATACTGCTTAATAATCGAGTTTTTAGGCTCGGTCATAATACGCACAAGTGTATCTTTATCCATTGGCGCCAGCGCGGTAATGACCGGAAGTCTGCCTACAAGCTCGGGGATCAAGCCGAATTTAACAAGGTCCTGATGAGTTGCCATCGCCGCGAGCGATTCGGCTTCAATACTTTTAGGCGACTTAACGTCGGCGCCGAAGCCCAAACTGCTTCCGCCGATTCTGCGCTCAATGACCTTGTCTATACCGTCAAAGGCACCAGCACAAATAAACAGTATATTCGTTGTATCTATCTGAATAAACTCCTGCTGCGGGTGCTTTCTGCCGCCCTGCGGCGGAACGTTTGAAACGGTGCCTTCAAGTATTTTAAGCAACGCCTGCTGAACGCCTTCACCGCTCACGTCGCGTGTGATTGAAGCGTTCTCGGATTTACGCGCTATCTTATCGATCTCATCAACGTAGATAATACCGTGCTCCGCTTTATCAATATCGTAATCAGCTGCCTGGATAAGGCGAAGAAGAATATTTTCAACGTCCTCGCCAACGTAACCTGCCTCGGTAAGGGTTGTTGCATCGGTGATCGCTATCGGAACGTCAATGATCTTGGCAAGTGTTTGTGCAAGAAGCGTTTTGCCAACACCGGTAGGGCCGAGCATAAGAACGTTGCTCTTTGAAATCTCAACGTCGCTGTCTCTACCCGCGTAAACGCGCTTATAATGATTATAGACTGCAACGGCAAGCGTTTTCTTGGCTTCATCCTGACCGATCACGTATTCATCGAGCTTTTCTTTTATCTCGGCGGGCGTAGGAAGAACGCTGTTTTCTTTTTTATCGGCCTTTTTGTTTGCCGTGCGGTAGGCGTTTTCATCCTCAAAGAGCAATGAATTGCAGTAGCTTATGCAACTGTCGCAAATATAAACGCCCGGGCCTTCAACAAGCCGCGTTACCTCATCCTGTGTTTTACCGCAAAAGGAACACTTTATATCATCTTTTATATCTTTAGGCATAAAATTACCTCTTGACGATAACCTTATCGATAAGTCCGTATGTGGCTGCCTCGTCAGCGGTCATAAAATTATCACGCTCGGTATCACGCTCAATAACTTCAAGCGGTTTACCTGTTTCTTCAGATAAAATCTTATTTATCGTGCTTCGGATATGCTTAATATGGTTTGCGTGGATCAGAATATCGGTTGCCTGACCTTCTGCGGAACCGAGCGGCTGATGGATCATAATCTCGCTGTTGGGAAGCGCATAACGCTTACCCTTTGCGCCGGCTGCCAGTAAAAACGCGCCCATACTTGCCGCCATACCTATGCAGATAGTGCTTACGTCGCACTTGATATACTGCATCGTATCATAGATAGCCATTCCCGCGGAAACAGAACCGCCGGGGCTGTTGATATAAAAGTTGATATCCTTATCGGGATCCTGACCTTCAAGATAGAGCATCTGCGCTATAACAACGCTGGCGGAGGCGTTATCCACCTGATCGTTGAGCATAATAATACGGTCGTTGAGCAAGCGGGAGAAAATATCGTAAGAGCGCTCTCCCCTGCTTGTTTGTTCAATTACATAAGGAACTAAACTCATATCCATTGTAAAACCTCCGATCAAATTTCATTTTTGGCAAAACATGCGAAAAATAAACAATTATTTCTTTTTGCTATCGGTTTTCTTCGCCGCGGGCTTCTTTTCAGCCGGCTTTTTTGCCGGTGCTTTCTTTGCGGGAGCTTTTGTTGTTGCGGGCTTCTTTTCGGGTTTTGATTCACCGGCCGCCTTGGGCTCTGCAACAATGGCGTTTGCCTTAACCAAGTCTATCGCGAGACCTACGGCAACGTCCTTAACTAATTCACTTTGCGGGACTGCCGCCTTGACCTTATCAACATCTACGCCGTAGTTTTCGGCAAGCTTTTTATATTCAGCTTCAATCGCTTCGTCGTCGGGTTTGATGTTTTCAAGTTCGGCGATCTTTTCAAGAGCCAAACGGTATTTGACCTGCATTTCGGCCTGCGGGCGGAAGTTCTTTTTAAAATCGTCAAGCGTGCCGCCGGTGTATTTAAGATATGTATTGAAATCCATGCCCTGTGACTGCAAACGGTATGCAAACTCCTCTACCGACTGATTAAGGCGCTTTTCATACATTGCCTCGGGGATATCACCCTCGATACCGTCAACGATCTGTTGAACGAGATCATTTTCAAAGGCTTCCTCAGCTGCCTTGTTTTTACGCTCGAGCGCCTTTTTCTTAAGGTCTGCTTTGAAATCCTTAAGGGTATCGAACTCGCTTACGTCCTTCGCGAACTCATCATCTATCTCGGGAAGTTCACGGATTTTGATTTCATGGAGTTTTACCTTAAAAACAGCGGGCTTGCCGGCAAGCTCTTTGGCGCCGTAATCCTCCGGGAATGTAACGTTAACGTCGAACTGATCGTCAATAGCGTGACCGATTATCTGATTCTCAAAGCCGGGGATAAACTGACCCGAGCCAAGTTCAAGAGAATGACCCTCGGCCTTGCCGCCGTCAAACGCCTTGCCGTCAACAAATCCCTCAAAGTCAATAACAACTGTATCGCCTTTTTTGGCAGCTCTGTCTTCAACCGATATCATCCGGGCGTTACGCTCTGCAAGGGTCTTAAGCTCGGCGGTGATCTCGCTTGCTTCGACCTTTACTTCCTGCTTTTCAGCCTTTAGGCCTTTATACTTTTTTAGTTTGATTTCAGGATAAGTTGTAAGGGAAACCTTAAAGTCAACGCCATCCTCTTTGGAAATCGAAACGAGGTCAAAATCCATTTTATCGTCGATAACTTTAAGTCCGGATTCGGTTATTGCCTCATCAACGGCATCGTTATAAAGAAGATTCAAAGCATCCTCAAAGAATACTTCGGTGCCGTAATAGGTTTCAATTATATGCAACGGCGCCTTGCCTTTGCGGAAACCGGGAACGTTGACCTTCTTACCGTTCTTTTTATAGGCCTCTTTAATGGCATCACGGAATTTTTCACCGTCGATCAGTATTTCAAGCTGATAACGGTTTGTTTCAAGTTTTTTTGTTTCTTTAAGACTCATTTTTTATACCTCCGCACAAATTAGTGCTATTATAACACATACTTCGGAAAATTTCCATACATTTTTAATTATTTAAAGAAATATTCAAAAAAGCGCTACTTTTGTATCAAAACCGGAGTAAAAGATACCCTGTCGGCTGAAAGGTTTTTGAGAACGATGCCGTTGTATTGAGGAAGCGTTTTGTAAATTGAGCCGCCGTGAATATGCCCGTAATACAAGCTATCGATACCGTATTTTTTTAAAATCTCAACTATCTCTTTGCAAACGTAATCGCCGTATACAGGCGGATAATGCAAAAATACTATCGGTTTTTTGTTTAATTCCAAAGCGGCGACGATGGAACGCTCTAATCTGCCGCATTCGCGGTTTATCACTTTTATATCTTTTTCACCCGTGCCGTCATATACCCAACCGCGGGTGCCGCATATCGCCGATTCTTCGATGGGATAGCAGCTGTTATGGAGCACGTCAAGTGTATCAAGTGCGTTTTCCTTAAAAAACGTGCGAATCTTTGAAACGGTAGACCACCAGTAATCATGATTGCCTTTAATAATAATTTTCTTGCCGTTCAAACTGTTTAAAAACTTAAAATCCGCAAGCGATTCTTCAAGTGAAATTCCCCATGAAACGTCGCCGGCGATAACAACGGTATCATTAGCGGAAACTATTTTTTGCCAATTTTCATATAAACGATCCTGGTAGTTTTCCCAGCCGGCAAAAATATCCATTGGTTTATTCGAAGTAAAAGACAGATGCAAATCGGATATTGCAAATAACCGCACGGAAAGACCCCCAATCATTTTTTTGAAATTTTGGACATAATAATACTGGCTTAAGCCGGAAAGGATGATATAAATGTTTGACTGTAAAACAGAACAATGCATTAACTGCACGGTTAAAAACTGCGAGTATCACACCGATAGCAACAAATGCGCCGCCGGAAAAATCGAAGTTGGAAACAGCACGGCAAAAACGCATAGCGAGACATGCTGCGATACCTTCAAATGCAAGAATAACTGCTGACCAAAGAAATATCCGAGCCGGACGGCCCGGATATTTCTTATAGACCAAGTGTTTTAAAAACAGCGTTTTTAAGTTCGGTTTTATCTATGACCGAACTGAATCTGATTTTTTTGTTTCGAAGCTGTGCAATAGGCGTCGGAACACTTGTGTTTGTAACATTATGAAGCGCATCGATCGCGTAAAACTCATCCTCAGGCACATCCTTTGAAACCGCCGAAAGCACGTTCTTTGAGAATTTATAAGGTGATGCGGTAGAAGCGATAACTGCGGGGCGCAGATCGCCGGTATCATTAACGTATTTATTATAGACGCCAACGGCAACGGCGGTATGGGTATCGCACAAATAGCCGTATTTTTTATAAGTTTCGGCAATTGTATCAATCGTTTCTTCATCGGTGCAGCAGTTACCGTAAAACAGTTCCTGCATTTTTGATTTCAAGCAGTCGTTAACCTCAAATTTTCCCGATCCGGAAAGCGAATCCTCTAACAGTTTAACATAATTTGTATCGCCTGAAAGAAAATACAGCATACGTTCAAGGTTGCTTGAAATCAGTATATCCATAGATGGTGAGATCGTTGTGTAAAAACTGCGGTTTTTATCGTAAATACCTGTATTTATAAAATCGGTGAGAACGTTATTTGAGTTAGAAGCGCAAATAAGCTTATTTATCGGCGTTCCCATTGCCATTGCGATATAGGCGGCAAGAATGTTTCCGAAGTTACCTGTGGGAACAGTAACGTTAAACCCGCCCGAGAGGTCTTTGCCGGAATTGAGCATATCGCAGTATGCCGAAATATAATATACGATCTGCGGAGCAAGGCGTCCCCAGTTAATCGAATTTGCCGAAGAAAACGCCATTTTGTTTTCCGCCAGTTTTTTTATAACGGAAGTATCGGTAAAAATCTTTTTAACACCGCTTTGCGCATCGTCAAAATTACCTTTAATGCCGAATACGTGAACGTTACTTCCCTCTTGCGAAGCCATTTGAAGCTTTTGGGTAGCGCTTACGCCTTCGCTCGGATAGAAAACGATTATATCGGTGTTCGGAACATCCTTAAAGCCCTCAAGAGCAGCCTTTCCGGTATCGCCGGAGGTAGCAACAAGTATTACGATCTTTTTGCCGCCGGATATCTTCTTTTCGGCTGTGGTAACAAAATAAGGCAAGATCTGCAGCGCAAGATCCTTAAAAGCACAGGTGGGTCCGTGCCAAAGCTCAAGAATGCCTACGTTCTCGTTTAAGTTAAAAAGCGGCGCGGGATCATCGTTATCGAAGGTCCCGGCATAGGCGCCGTTAACGCAGTATCTTATCTCTTCATCGGAAAAGTCCGTAAGGAATCTTTTAAGGATAAAAGCGGCGCGGTCGATATACTTCATTGAGCACAGAGCACCGAAATCTTCGGCGGAAAGCACAGGTATATTTTCGGGCACAAAAAGTCCGCCTTCCTCGGAAATGCCTTGTGCGATAACATACGCGGAAGAAAACCTTAAATCACCGTTTCTCGTACTTAAATATTCCATTTTAACACATCCCATTCAATATCCTAGATATTATATTACAACAATGGATATTTGTCAAAACTTTTCAAAAAAACTGTCAGCGTTGTTATAGAATAAGTCATCTAATATGCATTTGTTAATGCCGCGCTCAAAGAGGTAGCGATAAAGTTTCGGTATATCGCGAACGCCTTGAAGCTGACCGGCCATATCGGCACCGTCAAAATCCGAGCCGATCGCAATATTCTTTTCAAGACCGATGTTCAGCAAATGGTTTAGGTGGCGCCAGACGCCTTCAAACGGATACTTTGTTCCCAAAAACTCCGGATAAAAGCAAACGCCGATAACGCCACCGCGCTCCGCGATATATTTTAACTGATTGTCCGCAAGATTTCTCGGATGATTATGCGTTTTAGCACAGCAAGAATGACTTGCAAATATTATCTCGGCGCATTCACCGGCTTCAAAAAAGCTTTTGCGGTTAAGATGAGAAAGATCAACGGCTATATGATTAGCGTTTAATGACTTTATAACTTTCCTGCCGAACGCCGTAAGTCCGGCGCTTGAATATGCTCCGCCCGCAATTCGGTTTTCACCGTTCCAGGTAAGAGTTACCGCTCTAATACCGTCGTTTTTAAGGATTTGAACAAATTCTACCGAATCGACCGGAAGCGCGTTTTCAAGAGTGAGTATTGCATTTGGCTTTTTAAAGCGACTGATTTTGGCTTTAAAATCCGTTATAGTATCACTGTAAAGCTTTTTTGGATAACTGCATTTTTCATCGATATAAACGGCGTAGCACTGGGTCCACTCTTCAAAAAACGATGTATATGCAGTTGATACCGAAAGCGAAGGGTCATCCGGTAAAATTTTATTTTTAAAGCAAACACCGGCAGTATCGCAATGCAGATCGAAATAGCGCAAAATATCACCCTAAAACGCAGACTTTATGTAGTTTAACTTCCATAGTCTTTTGCCGTTTTCATCTGTAAATACGGTGACCTCGGCAACGTCTATACGCGGCTCGAGAGTTGTATTGAGTTTTTGCGTGAAAAACAGGGCGGCGTTGCGGGTTCTTCTTGCCTTGTTTTCATCGATAGCTTCAAGACCGGAGACCAAATGATCCGCGCTTCTTGTTTTAACCTCAACAAAAACGATATTTTCCCGGCTTTCAGCAATTATATCTATTTCACCAAAGCGGCTGTCACGCCAGTTCCGCCTTAGAATTATATACCCTTTTTTTCTTAAATATTCCGCGACTCTGCGCTCGCCTTCGCGGCCAAGCTCTGCCGCCAGTTTCTTATCAGATAACATTTTTTAAAAACGATAGGCGGTGAACTTCGCACACGCCGTATTTTTTGATAGCATCATAATGCTCCTTTGTGCCGTAACCCTTGTGCTTTTTAAAATTATACTCCGGATACTTTTTATCGTATTCTATCAGTAATCGGTCACGCGTAACCTTTGCAAGTATAGAAGCCGCGGCAATGCTTGAGGATTTTGAATCACCCTTTACAACGGTCTCGCACGGTATTTTAATGTTTTTAGGTATGCGGTTGCCGTCAATCAACGCAAAATCAGCCGGAACGCTTAAACCTTCAATAGCGCGGTTCATAGCGAGAAAGGTCGCGTTCAGTATGTTATATTCTTCAATTTCTTCAAGTGTGCCGAACGAAACACAGTAAGAAACTGCGTTGTTAATAATTACATCAAATAACTCTTCGCGCTTTTTCTCGGTCAGTTTTTTTGAATCGTTAAGCCCATCAATAATAAGCCCGGGCGGCAGAATAACAGCCGCCGCGCAAACCGGACCGGCAAGCGGACCGCGACCCGCCTCATCAACGCCGCATACGCATTTATATCCTTTGCTGTTTGCGGCTGTCTCATACGAATAATCAGGCAGAAAAATCAATCCCTTCAAGTGTAATACGCCCTATTTTGCAATTCCGGAATTCCTCAAGCAGCATATTTGCGGTGCGGAGGGTATCAGTCTCGCCGCCGCGGATTACCATACCGCGTTTTTTACCTATAAGGCAAAGCGCTTCGTAATCATCCTCCGGCAAATTATCAACGCCGTATCGCGCTGTCAGCAGAGATGAATACTTAACTTTCAGTATATTTAAAAGCCGCATTGCGAGAAGCTCGGTATCAAGTATTCTATCGGTAACGGCGCCGGTCATTGCAAGATGTTCGCCAACGGCTTGCGCTCCAAATTTTGGCCAAAGCACGCCGGGAGTATCAAGAAGCTCCAGATGCTTATCGACCGCAAACCACTGGTTTCCCCTTGTAACGCCTGGTCGGTTCTCAACTTTTGCCATACTTTTACCGGCGATCCTGTTGATAAAAGATGATTTACCAACGTTAGGTATACCTACGATCATTACTCGTATCGGCTTACCGGACATACCTTTTGCCTCATATTTTTTTATAAGATTGCCAAGGGCTGACATAGCGGCGCCTTTGAACTCGCCAACGCCCTTGCCGCTTTTTGAATCGACCGCAATCGCGATAGCGCCGGTATCCTTGAAATACTTTATCCATAGCGCTGTTTGAGCGTCATCAGCCATATCGCATTTGTTAAGCAAAACTATATGCGGTTTTTTACCGATAAGCTCGGGAATATCAGGATTTCTACTGCTAAACGGTATTCTCGCGTCAACTATTTCGGCTACGGCGTCAACCAGGCTAATCTGCTCGGCGATTTTCCGTTTCGCCTTGGTCATATGCCCCGGGAACCAGTTTATGGTCGATTTGTTTTCATTCATATTATCCACCTATTTTTTGTAAAGATCCTTACAGGTATCAAAAACAATATTGTTAAGCCTTTCGCGATTATCGATATCATCAACCAGATACATCGGTTTTGCACCCGGATAAGGGATTATTTCCTGCATACCGTATTTCCTATTGCTTTCAACACGTTTAACTAAAAGATTATCATCGTAAACGCCGCCGAAGAGTATACCATTACAGTAAAGCAAATACTCACCCATCATTGGTCTAACGGTAATACCGTCAACACCGGATAGCTGTTCTAAAACAAAATCTCTGTATTCTTTACTTGAAGACACATTATCACCTCAGGTTTTTATTGGCCAAAAACGCCCATTAGAATTTGCGGCAATTCACAAATACTGTCGATCCGGTATTTTGCGCCTTTAACCTCACCGAAACCGTAGCCGGCAAAAACAAATGTAACGCCGCCCTCGTTCGCCGCGGCAAAATCCAACTCGGTATCCCCAACGTATACCGCCTGCGTATAATTGTTATCACTTACTACTTTAGCTATTGACTCACCCTTTGTAAGGCGCAATTCGCCAACCGAATAGAAGCCCTTAAACAAATCGGCTGTGCCGGAAAAATCAATAAATGACTTAACGTACTCTGCCTGAGGCGAATTGCTGATTATGTATAAATCGTAATCGCCATTTAGCACTTTAAGGGTATCGATCAGGTCGGCATACAGTTTACCGCCCTTTGATAATACGTCCTTTGCGGTTTGTGAAATTATTTCATCGATAAGCGGTAACGAATCTTTAAGCGGTAAATGAGGAAAATATAAAACTGCCGAACCCTCCCGCCGCTGACCGAAGGCTTTTTTAACAGTGGCTTTAGATATCTCAGGCAAGCCGTGTTTTGCGGCAACGGTGTTGGCGGTAAAGGTAGCAGTATCGCTTATATCCCAAAGGGTTCCGTCTAAATCAAAGATAACTGCGTATTCTTTCAAAAAAGCACCCCGAATCATTCGCAATCGAAAATAGCTTTCTTTTCTATATACTCGCCGAAACGGTCTTTCCATTCCTTGTGCGGCGCGGATATATCGTAATCAGCAAGTGCGCGAGCATCCATATCAATCTCTATCATTATATCGTAACGGTTCGACCGGTCGCTGTTTGATTTTCGTATATTAACAGCGTTAATACCGCTTATTTCAAGTGTTCGGTTAAAGATACCGCCTATTTCATCAAGTAGGCTCAAATAATCAAAGCCCTCGGTAAATTTTACAATAATATAGTGTTTCATTGCACAAGCCGCCTTAAATCTTATTTACAAATTTAATAATAACATAAAAACAAGCGGTTTTCAACAACCGCTTGCCATAATAATTAAGTATTCACGCAAATAATCACTTGATCGGTCCGAATTTGCTTGAGGGCGATACGCGAAGAAAAGCTTTACCGAGAATATACCGCTTATCTATCATACCGATTGAGGGAACGCGGCTATCCGATGAATTGCCGCGATTATCACCGAGAACGAACACGCAGTTATCAGGCACAGTTACCGGGAAACTCATACCGCCCTTTTCTTCGGTAGGTCCCGTGGTATATGAGGATTCCTCGAGTTCATCATCGTTAACGTAAACTTTCCCGTTTTTAATATCGACTGTTTGACCCTCGGTGGCAATAACGCGCTTAATAAGCGGCATAGCAGATCGCTCACCGTTATCGGTATCATTGGTATAATTGCGCGAAATAACGACTATATCGCCGTATTTCGGCTCATAAAAGAGATTACTGATAACAACGCGCTCGCCGTTAAAGAGTGTATTGTTCATAGAATCGCCTTCGATCGTAGGGACCTTAAACACAAAAACAAACACAATTATGACAGCGACCATAGCCGTCACAAGAACGTCGACACCTTCAAAGAGGAGAGAAAACACGTTGTTCTTTTTATTACTACAAAACTCGGGGAAAGAAACGGTATCAGCCGATGTTTGTTCTGTTTTTTCTACCGGTTCAGTCTCTTCTGTCTCACTTAAACCGTTATAATCTTCGTCCAAAGTGATCCCTCCCTAAAACCATAATAAAAAGAAGGAACAGGCGCTAACCCGTTCCTTTTGTGATACGCATTAGCCGATAAGCTCTTTAACTTTTGCGGCTTTACCAACTCTATCGCGCAAATAATAAAGCTTAGCTCTGCGAACTCTACCTTTACGCACAAGCTCAACCTTTGCAACGATGGGCGAATGGAGCGGGAAAACACGCTCAACGCCAACACCGTAAGAAATGCGGCGAACGGTAAAAGTTTCCGAAATGCCGGAATTGTTCTTGGCAATAACGGTGCCCTCAAAAATCTGAATGCGTTCCTTTTCGCCTTCTTTAATGCGAACGTGCACCTTTACGGTGCTGCCGATAATAATTTCAGGCGCATCCTCTTTGATCTGAGAGGCTGTAAGCTCTTTTACAACATCCATTAAAAGTTCCTCCTTAATTTTTTCAAGCGTTCATAAGCAACTGCCAGAGGACCGCCCGCTTCAATGTCGAAATTTCGGCACAGAACCCACCTTTAAGGAAAGGTGAAATCAAATGCTTTAGTATAATATCACAGGCAGACGTAAAAATCAAGCATTTTTTTAAAAATATGCCTATCGCCCGATCAATCGGGAAAATAACTGTTGACAAATCGCTCATTTGGTGTAATACTATAATAGATAATTTATACATAAATCGCCTTTGAAATTCCCTTTCTTCGGTCGATTTGGGGTGGTATTTATGCGCGTGATAACCGGTATTGCCTGCGGCAGAAGATTGCTGACGTTGCCGGGTGAGGATATTGTCCGCCCGACCGCCGATAGGGTCAAAGAAGCAATATTCAGCGCGATCCAGTTTGATGTTGAAGGCAGGCGCGTTCTTGACCTATTTTCGGGTTCCGGTCAGCTTGGTATCGAGGCGTTAAGCCGCGGCGCCGCGTCGGCGGTTTTTGTTGATAACTCCCCTGCTTCGATCGATGTTACGAAAAAAAATCTTGTTTCTACCGATCTTTTGAGTAATGCGCAGATAATAAACAGCGATTATTCTTCTTTTCTCTTAAGAACTCAGGAAACTTTTGATATTGCTTTTCTTGATCCGCCGTATAATTCCGGTATTTTAGCCGAAGCGCTCAGTATGGTCATACCTCATATGAGCGATTATGGCACGGTTATATGTGAGCATTCGGCAAACACAGTGCTTCCAAGCACTGTTTCAGAATTTAAAGCCTTGCGCACCTACAGATTCGGCACCGTTTTTGTTACAATGTTTAAAAAGGAAGTTTAATACGATGAAAAAGCGTATTGCAATTTGTCCAGGCAGTTTTGACTGTATAACAATGGGACATCTTGATATAATTACCCGCGCGGCTTTGATGTTTGATGAAATCATAGTAGTTGCTATGAATAATGCGGAAAAGCATTATACCTTCTCGCCCGAAGAGCGCATAGAAATGATCAAAAAATCAACTGCAGGTATCAAAAACGTAACCGTAGAGTTGTTTGATGGTCTGCTTGCCGACTATGCGGCAAAGAAAAACGCCTGCGCAATAATCAAGGGTTTACGCGCCATGTCAGACTTTGAATACGAGTTTCAGATGGCGCTTACCAATAAAAAGCTCAACCCGGCGGTTGAAACTCTGTTCCTGACCACAAGCGCCCAGAATATGTATCTGAGTTCAAGTATGGTCAAGCAGATTGCAAGTTTAGGCGGCGATATTTCCGATTTTGTGCCGCCGGTAATCTTAGGCGATATACTAAAAAAACTATCGCCGAAATCTCAAAATTTATAATCAGTCAATTATTTACGGAGGATGAGTAAAATGAACATTGAAGAATTACTTGAACAGTTTGATGAGGTGCTTGACAGCGGCATTAAGATCCCCGGCAGAAAAACGCTTGTTGATGTTGAAAAGCTCCGCGCGGTTATCGATGATATCCGTCTCAATATTCCGAACGAGATCAAGCAGGCGCGCGGTATCGTTGCGGATAGGACCGATATAATCACTACCGCAAAGCGCGAGGCGGACGGTATCATCCGCAACGCCGAAGACCGCGCAAAAGCGCTCGTCGCTCAGGAGGAGATCGTCAAGATGTCCCAAGAAAAGGCGGCGGAGATCATATCCAACGCGCAGGCAAAAAGCAAGGAAATGCGCCGTGCCGCGCAGGATTTTGTTGATGATATTATGCGCCGTGCCGATGAGGGTCTAACAGCCAATCTCGGCGAAGTTCGTAAAACAAGAGCCGCGCTTAAACAGCAGATCCCCTCTTCGGCGGCAAATAAAGAATAAACTAACGCCCGGGATTTTCCCGGGCAGATTTTTTACTTGACAAACATACCTACTTAATATATTATATTCTATGCGCCGCTGTGGCGGAATAGGCAGACGCAAGGGACTTAAAATCCCTCGGTAGCAATACCGTACCGGTTCAAGTCCGGTCAGCGGCACCAGAAAAGACTCATCTTTTGTCTACCAAAAGATGAGTCTTTTCAACTAAATCCACCCTATCGGGTGGGTGAAATATTACTTCGCAATGTGAAATTCACTTCGTGAGTGAAATCCGCCTCGACGGCGGATGGGTGGATTTAATTTCACCGAGCGTGAAGCGCTCGATTTCATCCGAGGACTTTCGTCCGAGGATTTCACCGCGGCTTGCCGCGATTTCACTAAATACTCAATCGGGCACACGCCCGATTATTTTTTTATAAAGCAAGATCCCGCGGCAAAATGCCGCGGGATCGTTTGCAATAAGATTAAGTAAATGAGTCCCTGTTAATCAAAATCAAAGCGGACTGTAAACGCGCCAACCCTTTTTCTCCTTGGTCATAATAAAGGAATCGTAATCATACATCGACGCGCCGTTATTCTTCCTCTTGATTTTAACGATCACTTCACGAACCTTAGAAACTTCACCCTTGCTGAGGTCATTTTCTTCAAGGAATTTTTTATACTCCGCATCATTATAATCATGGGTTTCGATCACTTTAACGCTGGCTATTTCATACTTGCGATCGTCATAACGATCCTCAAAGTATTCTTCCCAATCACGGTCTTCATTTTTATCTTTCAATACCTGACTGTATATTTTTGCCAGAGCTTTGCCGTCGCCTTTCTTATAAGCGTTGATCATTTTTCTCTGAACGCCGTTAGCGCCGGTGAAGCTTGAAATTATGATTATCAAAACGATCAGAACCGCGATACCCGCAAGAGCAATACCGCCGATCTTAAGGCGAGCGGGAGTTAAGAACGCCTTGATGCCGCCAACTGCCGAGCCGCCGACAGCCGCCGGAGCGTTATTATCGGATTCAAGCGGTGCGCCGCAGATGCCGCAAACCTGAGCGCTGTCATCAAGCTGAGCGCCGCATTTATTACAGAATTTTGCCATATTATTCTCTCCTTAAATTTAATAAAAAACTCTTAAACAAAATTACGGCAGACTAACTGATCCTAAAGACCACTTGCCGTCTTCTTTATACATAACGTAATAACCGTAATACGTCATTGTTTTACCGTTGCCTTTAACGGTGAACTTAAGCATTCCTTGACGCGCCTTCGACCAATCATAATCCTCGTCTGAATCATAAAACTTATTGGCATCTTTTGCGGAAATTGACATTGTATCAATGATTTTTACGGAATATTTATAATCACTGCCGCAAGCGTCCTTAAATTTAGATTTCATCGATTTGAGCTCGGATTTAATATATTCCTTTGCCGAACTCTGACTGTCATCCTTTACAAGTTCAACAATTGCGTCGGGATCATCCTTCTTAATTGCCCTGACCAGTTTGTTCTCAATCGATTTCGGCGGGAACAATCCCGGAATGATCGAGATCAGAATAATCAGAACAACCAGCGCAGCCGCCGCGATCGCCCCGATCTTTACCGCGGGTTTTTCAATAAGACCCTTAATGCCGCCAAGTGCAGCGGCACCTTTTGCTGCGAAAGCGTTGCCGCCGGCGTTAGCATTAGCGTTAGTATTCGCATCAATTTCAAGCGCCGTACCGCAGTTTCCGCAAACTCGCGCGGCGTCATCACACTGAGCGCCGCAATTACCACAGAATTTTGCCATAATTTTTTCTCCTTATCCTTTTTTATTATTCAAAACGCAAAAGCGTATTGAGTATGAATTTAATGTGCCGATATCAATAACCGTTATCGCTATGATATCCGCCATATGAAGAAACGCTTAAAAACATCGAATCAAACTACCGGCTGACACCGGAATATGTCTTTGCGCTTTTTGGAAATCAAAACAAGAGCAACAATACACGCGATAATAAGAACGCCGATCACGCCTAACACAATGTAAAGTGTCCAGGATTTTTTAACCAGCTTGCCTTTACCGTTTCTGCCGGCTTCATAAACGAGATCGTATTTACCGTCTCCATCCTCATCAACGTTAAGAACGGTCTTTTCAGCTTCGGTGGCTACGGTATATATAACGGTGTCTTTTGTGATCTTGATATTTGAGAACGTGCGCATATCGCTATACTCGCCGTTATCATCCATAAAACCGATAGTATAATTCATGCGACCGCGACCGGTCCCCTTTATAGATATATCATAATCGGCGCCGTTTTTCAAGCGCAGAATTTTGACTGTATCGATTTCGCCGTTTTTATCTGCCCCGTATCGGTCTTCATCTTCGGTGTTTTCTTCCAAAGTAAGTGAACCGAATGAAGTCCGTTTATTAAGTATGGATTCTTTTGAAGACAAAGTTTCGCCGTTATGTTTTACGGTAACGTCCACCGGGCAGGCGATCTTAATATAGATATATTTCTGACCGCTTATCTGATCAGCAATATCGCCGAAGAAATATACGATATTATCAACATCGTCAATATCGAAATAGAATGATTCATCACCGGCAATCTGTTTCATAAGATCCTGGGAATATGCCCTATTGCTACTATACAGGCTGCTGAAGAAACCAAGCGTGTATATGTATATACCCTTATTCCTGAGCGATTCTGCATAATCGATAAGATCTTGACCAAGTTTGCCATCATTTGGCTGACCGTCACTCATCAGCACTATGATCTTTTTCTTGGCGCTGCTTTTATCAAGCATATCATCCGCTTGCTTTAAGCCCGATTCAATATTAGTTCCGCCATAGGCGTTAAGCTTTGAGAAGCTATCAATCAAATGCTTTTTATTTTTGCAGAAATTGCATATTGTTAAACTGCTATTGTCATAGGCGACAACACCAATGCTCGCCTCTTCTTTAAGAACCGTATTAACGAATTTTTCGGAAGCCTTAACAACCTCCTCGATCGGCTTGCCGCCCATACTGCCGGAAGTATCAAGCACAAGAACAACATCGCGCTCATCAGAGCTCGTCATATCCGGCCATTCGCTCTTGCCGCCATCTTTCTCGATTGAATCGATTTTGTCTTGAACACACTTCGCATATGCCGCCGCACCATATTTATTGGGATGCATGGAATAATCGCTAGTGGGTATAATTTTAAGAATATCTAATTCTTGAAAATGATCGAGCAAGCGGAGATGACCAGTTGGTAACCGCAACGTATGATAGAATTCAATGCTATTGATCCATGCATTGTCTGAATATGCTTCATGACCGGCAAATTCTTCCTCAACCGAAACAAAAGCAATACGCATATTTTCCGCTTTACAAGAATTAACAATAGCGCGAATCTCTTTGTTGAATCTCGAGACCGAATCGTTAATTAAAGCAATTTCGGAAGACCTGATAACAGTAACTTTTGTAGGTTTAATTACTGTAGCGCCATCTTTAAATAATTTTGGATAACCAGCAACAATAATCTTTGTTGCATCACCGGCTTCCTCTTGAATGCGTTTGTAGGCATTTTTAATGCGGTCTCTAATACTTATGTCGTCTTCTGTTTCATTATAAAAACTATACCAAATATCTTGTAGTTTATCATTTAACCCGCCGGGATTAAAACATCCACCGACTGCATTAGCGGCATCGGAAACTATACCGCCGAAATTTGCATCGTTACCGCCAATAGTAAGGGTAATGTAATCTATATCTTTTCCTTGTTTTTTTAATTCTTTTATAATGTTAATTTGCGGATCTATATCATGTGTTCCAAAATACGGAACATCTTCTCTACGGCATTTCTTTTCTTGTGAATTATCCATATGGGACGTAAGCGCACCGGATGACGCAACAAAATACCAATTAGCATCATCATAGTTTTGCTCAGAGTATTCAAACTTATGCTTAGATAATGTACCGGAAATACCATTAAGAGTCAAGCGACCTGCCCAGCATTCGACAGATCTGTGGGCAAGCCAATCCTGCTCTTTAACGCGGTTGTAGAAAAAGTCGTCTTGATGGTAGAATTTTTCTATACCTTCGCCTGCAGAATAAGAATCACCCATTGAAACAACTATTCTACTCTTATTATTAACGTTTTTACTATCAGTATCAGCATAAACGTCCACAGACGTTACACAGTCGCAATAAAACAAAGATAAAACGAGAGAAACAGAAAAGAATAACAAAATTAACTTTATCAAGAATTGATATCTATTAGTTTTCATAATCCAGCAATTCCCTCCACCGTAAGACCGTTAAGCAATTCAGCCGTGATTTTAGCAACATTTATAATTCTTAAATCGCTGTCTGTAGGAACGTTGATGTAAAACTTGTTCGTTGCTCTATCAAAACTTGTGATCGTGTCAGTCTCGGAAAGAATAACGCTTGCTTCTGATTCATCAGAATAATTATAAAACATAGGAACAGCAAAAATCGAGTCATTTACAACAAGAATTTGCCAGTCGCCGTTATCCGCAGCGTATAAACACTGATACATTGGATGAACATCAGATGAATACGACGATACCTCTTGTTCACCGATATAATTGCCGTTTATATCATACTCGCATATAACTGAAATATCTGAAAACCCGCGCGAATACAGAAAATCGTAAACATCGGATTCAGTCAATAAATCAGGTGCGTTTTGGACATCAATAACGGAATGTAAAGTAGTATTATCGTTAAAATACGTCTCTGCGTCAAAATCGGGGACTTCGTAATTTGTGCTCAAATCCGGATCATCCTCATCGTCGACCGTGTCGGCATTACCGGTGTTTTCATCGGCTGTATCGGTGCTATCGGAAACAGATTCTGTCGTTTTTTTATCAGAACTTTTACCCGATGATTTCGGCCAGAAAACCACAAGGCATATAATGATTGCAGTAACGATCAAAACCGACAGAAACGACCACAGACATGTGACAATTATCTTATAGGTTTTCGGGTCGAGTGGCGCCTTTGAAGTGGTTTTTACAGCATCACACTTAGGGCATTTGCCTTTATTATCGAGCGGGGTGCCGCACTTGCCGCAGAATTTACCCATAAACTACTCCCCTATTATTGATTTTCCGAATACCGGTTTTTGCCCGGTATTCGGATATGTTTATGTATTATTTAAGCTTAAAACCGCAACCGGTGCAAAAAGCAGAATCAGCGTCCACCTCAGCGCCGCAGCCGGGGCATTTGTTTAAAAACGGCTGAACGGTTTTTGCGGGAGCCGCGGGGGCTGCAACCGGAGAACCGCATCCTGTGCAAAAAACCGCGCCCTGTTCTATAGCAGTGCCGCAAATTGCGCATACTGCCGGCGCCGCAGGTGCAGAAACAACAGGCGCCTCGGGTTGCGGAGCAACGACCGGAGCAGGAGCGGGTGCGGGTTCCACGGGCGCTACCGGCTCAACCGGCGCCACAGGCGCTACCGGCGCTGCAGGAGCAACGGGGGTCACAGGCTGAGCGACCGGTGCCGGTGCCGCTACGGGCATAGGACTTCCGCAGGTGGTGCAAAAACGCATATTTTTATCAACCATAGCACCGCAAGCCGGGCATTTTACCGCATCCGGATTCACAGTAACATTGGCATTTTTCATCGGTTTGCCGCAAGCGCTGCAAAACGCCGTATTGTTGGGGACCTCGGCACCGCAGTTTTCGCAAACGGCAATTCCTTTGATATCATTGATCTGCTGTTTATAATCGGCGATCTTTTTCTCTGAATCGGCAAGCGTCGCAAACATACCGCCGAAATCTGTTTCATAATCGTTCAAGTGCTTCGAATAATAAAGCTTACCGATTTGAAAATAAGTGTTATTGATGCGCTTTTCCTCTTCGGATATAGAACCGTTAAGACGGGATAATGCCGCCATGTTCTGCATTTTTTGACCGGCAGCCTGACCGGCGTTTGATATTTTATCCAAGAATGCCATAAACTTTTCCTCCAAATAATATAATAACCGCAATATATACAGTTTTACAGTATGATATTACCATATATATTGCGAAAAAGCAAGTGTTTTCGGCAAAAAATGCGCCCTTGGGCGCATTTTTTCATAAGGCAAAATTTAAAAGTTATTTATATGAGCTTTGCTTTGCCGAAGACAGATCGACGTCGCCTAAATATTTTACGCTGTCAAGTCCCAAATAATCACAAAGATTTTTCATTTCGGCAACGGTATTGATATTTACGTTGATACCGTTTTTCATCCTGTCGGAAAAAGCGAAAACCTCTTTTTCGCCGTGAGTATAAATACGCGGCTGGCCTTCAGCTTTGGGTGCATCGCGAAGCTCCTGCAAAAAGGTGGAAAAGCGTTCTTTCATACCGGCGCTGTCACCGAATATATCGGGATTTATAGCCATAAAGCCGTGACAGGTGCCTCCCTTGCCGCCGGTATGTGTATGATTGGAAGTAAGACCGCCGGAGAAAATCGAGCAGAAAATCTCGCATAGCATACCGTAGCCATAGCCCTTATGCCCGCCGAGAGTTTCGGTATTACCGCCAAGCGGCATTATTCCGCCGCCCGCCTTACCTACTATGTTTTTAAGCACTCTTTCAGCATCGGTGCAGGCGTTGCCGTTTTCATCAAGCGCCCAACCCTCGGGTAAGGGTTTTGAAAGCTTATTGTAGATTTCGAGTTTTCCTCTTGTAACAACGGTCGTTGAAGAGTCAAAGAAAAACGGATACGGCTCGGCAGGCATTGATATTGCGATAGGATTTGAACCTAACATTGCAAGCCGCGAATAGGTCGGAACCATAATTGCCTCGCTGTTGGTCATAGCAAATCCGATAAGACCCGCGTCGCAAGCCATTTTCGCATAATAACCGGCAATACCGAAGTGATTGGAGTTGCGAACCGAAACTACCGCTATACCACTCTTTTTGGCTTTTTCTATTGCAATATTCATGGCGTGAATTGATATAAGCTGACCCATACCGTCATGGCCGTCTATAACGGCGGATACCGGTGTTTCAAACACCGTTTCCGGCTTGGCGTCCACCTTTATCAGACCTTTTTCTATACCCTTGTGATAACGCACAAGTCTTTGCATACCGTGTGATTCAATACCGTAAAGATCGCTAAGGAGCAAAACGTCGGTGATCTTGAGGGCGTCCTCTTCGCTGAAGCCGAATTTTAAAAAGGCATCGCGGCAAAAGGTTTTAAGGCTTTCATAGGAATAGTTAACGTAGCTCATTTTTTACCTCCAAAAAATTATTATTAAAATCGGATATTATGCCGTAATCGGCATAATCGAATATCGGGGCGTTTTTATCGGGATTTATCGCTATGATGACACCGGACTTATCCATACCGGCTATATGGTGCACCGCACCCGAAACGCCGATCGCTATGTAAACCGCCGGTGATACCGTTTTCCCGGTAAGCCCGATCTGCAGATCATAAGGCAAAATACCGTTATCTACGGCTTTGCGGGTTGCGCCAAGGGTGGCGTTGATGCTATCGGCAAAGGATCTTACTGTATCAAGCTTATCGGCAACGCCGAATCCGGCGGTAACAACGATATCGGAACTTGAAACGGCAGTGCGCACGGTGGCCATTGCCGGCTTGACTCGACTTACGATCTTTGCCATAACGCTGCCCGAGAGCGCAGGACGGATCATATACAGATTCTCGCCGTCGGTATCAAGCGCCGTGCAATCGGCGCAAAGCCCGAGATCGAGCCGAGCGGCGACCAGTGCTGAAACGCGCTTGCTTAAATAGTCACTGCCAAATAGGACCGCATCCGGCTTTTCGGCTTTGATTTTTGAAATTACTACATCAGCGTTGACTTCATCAAAGACAATAATATTATCCGAAACAGATTTTGCATAATCAAGCACCGCCGCGGTTACTGCGATAACCTTGCCGATCCTTTTTTCGGATTTTTCAGTAAAGTTCGGCTGACGCGTCCGTTTAAGCGCATTGCTTATAATACCTCGCAGATCGGCAGGTTCTATATAAACGCATTTTCGCCTGCCGGAAGTATTCTCCTTTGTTTCAATAACCCGTGTAGGCGAGCCGGAAAACCCGCATTTTTCTATATCGGCGCCGATATCGGTCGCCGAAAGCGTAACAACTTCGCCGGTCTTTGAACGGATAGAAGGAAATCTTAAGGTATTGATACGTTCAACCGTTATAAGCGCCGGGCTATCGGCTTTGACAGAATCGCTTTCACGCGTTTTGCAGGAAATCTGTTTATCGGTGATATCTAAAAGTCCCATAACGTTCGTTATAAGATCAAAGCCCGTTTTTTGTGATAGCATGATAGCCGTCTGCCCGGTATCGCCAACAAGCGTTTGCCTGCCGCAAAAGACATAGTCCGGAGCAAGTTTTTTAACAGCGAGCGAAAGCGTATACGCCGTTGCAAGCGTATCCGCGCCGGCAAATTGGCTATCGGTCAAAAGATATGCGGTTTTTGCGCCAAGCCGGGTCAGCGACAGTAATGCCGCCTCTGATGATAACGGTCCCATGCTCAAAAGCGATACTTCGGCGCCGGGCACCGATAGCGCAAGCTCATAGGCGCAAGCGTCAAACGGGTTTATTTCGCCGTCCGGCTGGATACGTGCACATACAAGTATCTTCATTCTGTTCACCTTGCATTATAAACGGGCGCAAGAGCATCGTGAATAATTTTGTATTCTTTGAAAACTTCACGGTATTTTGCCGTGTTGGCGGGATCGGGATACGTGATATCTTTTTGCTTGACGCATTTTTTCACCGCGTCGGAAGGATCGGCAAAAACACCGGAGGCAACGCCCGCAAGCATTGCAGAACCCAGCGAGGAATCACTGCTTTCAGTCGTTATCATTGTCAGCCCCAGAACATCGGAAAGTATCTGGCGCCAAAGCTGACCTTTAGTTCCGCCGCCAATAGCCGTTACGGTGGTATTATACGGGATGTTAAGACTGTCTAAATATAGTTTAGAATCAAGCATCGAATATGCAACGCCCTCAAGCACCGCGCGCGTAAAGTGCGCCTTTGTGTGAGTGGCGCGAATGCCCGTAAAACTGCCGCAAAGCGTTGGATCGGCGTAAGGAGTGAGTTCCCCGTTTAGATACGGATGAAAAACAAGCCCCTCGGAACCGATCGGGATGTTCGCCGCCGCTAAGTCAAGTTCTTTATAACCGCCGCCGAAGGTATCGCGATACCAGCGGTAGGAAGCCGCGCAGGATTTTGTTGCGGTGCCGGGATACCACAGTCCCTTAACGATATGAGAATAGTTTACAAGATGCCTGTCAGGATAGGGTTTATCGGTTATAACGCAGATCCTGCCTGCAGTTGCGAGTTTAACAGTTACGTCGCCTTTTTTAACGGCTCCCGATGCAAAAACCTCCATAACCGTATCGGTAGTGCCGCAAATCACCGGAGTATTCGGTTTCAGCCCGGTCGCCTTCGCCGCGGCTTCGGTAACGCCGCCGATTACGTCGGTAGGCGCTACTACAGGCGGAAGCATATCTACGGTTATATCGGCGATTCCGCAAAGATCGGGATCCCAACGCATACCGTTGCAGTTAAATAGCATACTTCCCTGCGCCTCGATATAATCGGTGCAGAACACACCGGTCAAAAAGTAACGTATATAATCCTTTTCAAAAAAGATATAACTGATCTTCTTAAACAGTTCGGGTTTATGGTTTTTTATCCAAACAAGCACCGGCAGGGTCCAGATCGTATCCGGCTTATGGAACGTTTTCGCAAATATATCATCGCCGGTATCGTTACGCAGATCATCCGCCTCTTTGCGACTGCGTGAATCGGTCCAGTGGATGGCGTTGCATAGCGGGTTGAAATCACGATCGCAAAGCAGTGAGGTATGGGTAGCGGAATCAATGGCAACTGCGATAATATCGCCGCTATTTATACCCGCTTTGCTTATTGTTGCTTTGCAGTTTTCGCAAAGCGCAGAGATCCAGTCTGCCGGGTCCTGTTCGCAGGCGCCGGCAAACTGATAAAGCGTTGGATATTCAACCGTATTCTCGGCTTCGATCTTACCGTTAGTATCAACAAGCGTAGCCTTTGACGCGCCGCCGCCGAAATCTATACCTAAAAGATATTTCATAAACTCACCTGTTAAACTTCAAATGGTTATAAGCTGTTATCATTATGCAAAAGCGACAAAATCATCTCTTCTCGATCCAGGCGTGTTCGGGGTCGCTGCTGCGGTTAAAGCCCTGATAATCGCCCGCCATAAGCCACAGGAAATAGGTTTGATAACCTGGAGTTGAAACAGTGGTATGATAGCCAAACGGGAACTCAACGAGCTCATCGTTTTTAACGCGGTAAGCTTCATCGGTAGTGCCGTCTGAAGTATATAGGCACTGGACTGCAAAGCCCTGTTTCGGTTCAAATAGGAAGTAATATATCTCTTCGGCGATGCACTCGTTCGGCATATCGTTTACGTCGTGCTTATGGGGCGGGAATCCTGCCCAGTTGCCTTCGGTGCAATATGCTTCACCGATGGTAAGCACTTTGGCGTTTGTATTCTGGTCGATAATAAAACTTGTTTCGCGCTGATATGGCACTTCGCCGAGAAGTTTGAGCACTACGTCTTTTTCCCTTATCACCTGCGGCTCGGTCTTAACAGAAACCGGAGTTGCACAGACCGCGATCTTGATTTTATCGATCGCCTCGATGGTAAGTTTCTGCTCGCGCGGCATATAAAAACTCTCTGCTCTGCGGTTTTCAAATACGTTTGCGCGGTTGCCTATGTTCTCGAAAACAGCGCCGGCGGTCATAACGTTGCAATGACCTTCAAGCATAATAAAAGCCGTTTCTTTATCTTCGGTGTAAAAATCGAGCTTTTGACCGGGTTCAAGTTCAATTATGCCGAATTCCAATTTTTTAAGCGAGCACTCGCCTATCTTGCAAACCGGCGTGTAACCGTTTGCACTCTTATACGCCTTTTTATAATTCATAACCGTTCTCCTTTAAAAAATTACTTACAGTTTTAAAATCGGGAACACTTTTGCGGGCACCGATACCGGTGCACTTAAGCGCCGATACAGCACTTGCAAAATGGCAGCATTTTAGCCAATCAAATCCAAACGTTACCGCCGCCGCAAAAGCACCGTGAAATACGTCGCCCGAGCCGTTGGAATCAACTACCTTTACAGGATATACGGGATATTTGTTTATCTCGCCGCCGCTGAAAATGATGCCGCCGCGGCTGCCCTGAGTTATAACAAGCACTTTCGGCAAATATGCGGTATAAAGCGCTTTTGCCGCCTCTTCTGCGGTTTGGCACCCGGTTATACCGAGAGCAAACTCCTCGGACGGTATCATTATATCCGTAAGCTTTAAAAGGTTCTCAACGCCCTCATAAAGCCCGCCGCAATCGTATAAAACAAGTGTTCCGTTTGCACGGGCGATCTTCGCCGCCTCAATTGCCGCGTTCATTTCATTTCCGTCGATCATAAGTATCTCGGCATTTTTTAAGGCTTCGATCTGTTTATCATCAAGCTCAAGTGGGGGCAGATCACCCTTATCAAAGACGCAGGTCCTTGTAGCCGTATCCTCGCATAGCCAAAGGACCGACGCAAACGAACGGTAACCGTGCTTGACCTCAATAAGAGTAGTATCAACACCGAATCTTTCAAAATCGGCTTTAAGATATTTGCCGCCGTTATCATCGGATAGAACGCCGATATACGCCGCATCCGCGCCCAGTTTACGAGCGGCAACAAGACCGGTAGCTACCGGACCGCCGCCGGCGCAAACGGACGCCGTTGCGCGCATTTTGGTATCCTCTTTCGGATAGGTTGGTATGTTGTAGAGCGTATCGAATACGTTAGCACCGATACCGACTATTTTTGCCATATTTACGCCTTTCCGTCCGCACCGACAAGTTTTATCTTACTGATCGCCAAAGCCTTAACGCCATCAATGGCTTTTTTCATAAACAGGTCAACGGCAAGACTTCTGCACGGATCGTTAAGAGATTCGAGCGTGCCTTCGGCAAAAGCACAGCAAACGTCCGTTCCTATGTTCATTTTGCGAACGCCCGCCTTTATTGCAGCCTTTACCTGATCATCAGGTATACCGGAACCGCCGTGAAGCACCAGCGGTGTATCACCGGTAGACTTTCTTATTGCTTTGACCCTTTCAATATCGAGTTTAGGCGGTTTTTTATAATGACCGTGAGCGTTACCTATAAGCACCGCAAGGCAGGTCACGCCGGTTTTCTTAACAAACTCCGCCGCCTGATCCGGATCGGTAAACTCATCCATAGCGTCGTCGTTAACGCTTCCGATATGACCAAGCTCACCCTCAACGCCTATACCGATAGCGTTACAGATATCAACTATATGCCTGGTCGTTGCAATGTTCTCTTCAAACGGATGAACAGAACCGTCATACATTATGCCGGTAGCGCCCCAATATAATATGCGCTGAACCTCGGTTTCACTCGGTCCGTGGTCAAGGTGGAAGCATACCGGAACGGTCGCTTTCTTTGCCGCCGCTAAGATCACTGGCGCAAGATAGTAACCGACTTCCTCATTGATAAGGCGCGGATAAACCTGCATAATAACCGGCGCACGCTGTTCCTCGGCAGCCTTTATAACACCCATAGCGGTTTCAATGTTATAAACGTTGAATGCGGGGATACAGTATCCGCCCTCTTCCGCCATAGCAATGATCTGTTTTAAGTTTACTAACATTATTATTACCTCTTATCCCAAAATCAGGTCTTCAATCGATAAAACTTCAACCTTATCCTGCTTAACGTTTTTAAGAGCGGCGTATTCTGAAACGCTAGCGGTAACTATGGCCGATTCACCGATGCTTGTTACGTTAAACAGGCGTCGTGCCGATACCTCGGCAATAACATCAGGCAAATACTCTGCCATAAGTATATTGCCCGCCCAAACAGTTTCTCCGCGATTTAAAAGCATTTCATGCAGCTCGGCAAAAGCGGAAATGACCTTTCTCGCCTCTTCGGTTTCCTCAAGATCGCGAGAAAGCTGATAAGGATCCTGGAAAACAACGGTTTTGCCGCCGTTTTGTGCCTTAAGCTTGTCATCATCGATAAGCTTTGCAAGATATGCGGTATAGGTTATAACGTTAGCCGAAGTCTCAACTCCGTATTCCTTATAAGTGCGTCTTATTGCCTTTGCATCATTTGGGTCATAGACAATAACGGTTTTATAACCATCAAGAATCTTAGCATTTGCCGCCATTTGCTCTTTGGTTTCATTTGCCGCACCGATAAGAAAATCAAGCTGAGCGCCCGAAGCCGGCTCGTTTTGGAGCACTGTAAACGAAACGCCCGCTTTTTCAAGCACTTTTATCGCTTTTACCGCCTGCTTGCAGACCATATAGCGTGCGTCAACACCAAGATAAAGCAAAAGGTCGGTTTTATCGGCGTGCGCCTTTATAGCGGCGGTCAAATCATCGCAAAGCTCGGTTTTGCCGTATGCGTTACCGTATTCAATGCAATTATCAACAAGCTTATTTATATAATCGGGAAGCTTGCCTTCAAGAGCCGCCTGGAGGCGTACCTCTTTAGTAAACATAACCGGGTCCCAACCGGTTGTGCAATCGTGAACGCAGGCGCCGCAGGTGCAGCATTCGTAAATGTTATCCATTATTTCATCAAGTTCAATAGCACCGCGGTTTACAAGGGATATACCGAGGGCTCTTGCCCGTGCCGTTGAACGCTCGTGACCGGTAGCGTTACCTATCGGACAAATATGGTGGCACATCCAGCAAAAACGGCAGGAATCAACATGTTGTTTGCATTTTTCCGACATATTCATATCATTCACCCTCCTTAATTACAGACCGAGTTTGAACGGATTCATTATACCGTTCGGATCAAGCGACTTTTTAAGAGCCTCAAACACCTGCATAGCAGGTCCGTATTGTTCTTTCATAAGTCTGCCGAGCTTTATACCTACGCCATGGTGGTCGTTAACAACGCCGCCGTTGGCAAGAGCTGCGCGAACGCCGCAGGTCCATACCGCCTGATGCAAACGCAGAGCTTCTACCGGATCCTCCGGAACGTCCTTGCCCTCTATAATAAAGCGATCGTATACCATCGCGCCCCACTCATACCAGTGTGAGAAATGGGCGATAAACTTCGCCTGCGGGAAGTTTGTTTCGATTGCTTTCTTCATAGCCCAGTATATCTTTTCGATCTTATCGTAAGGGGCTATCGTATCCATAGTGCCGAACATCTGCGGGATATCCATCATATGGCCGGGATAGAAGAACGTGATTTTCTCTTTCCACCACTTTTCGCCGTATTCACTGCCAAGATCTTCGGCGCCGTATTTCTTGAAGGTATCGAGTAAGATCTTCTCTTCGACCTCAACCATTTCGCGTGCGCCTTCGTAGGCGATATTCATAAACGCGCCCTTGCGCTCAACGCCGACAATTTTTTTGATAAGAGACGCGGTTTCCGCCTCATCGTAGAGACGCATTACCGAAGGTTTAAACTTCTGTAAAAGCTCACGGCTCGCCTTGAACGCGCCGGTCATATCCTGGAAGAGAAATCCGCGGAAGCGGCGCTCTTCGGGCTGATCGAATATTCGAATTTGCGCCTTTGTTATTATACCGAGTGTGCCTTCGGAACCGATAAATATCTGATTAAGATCAGGTCCCGCAGCGTGTTTTGGCGCGGGCGAAGTATAAATGATGTCACCGTTGGGAAGGACAACCTCCATTTGAAGCACCATATCGTCGATCTTACCGTATTTGGTAGAGCAAACGCCGATACCGCGGTGAGCAAGAAAGCCGCCGACCGTTGAGCAGGTAAGCGATGAGGGATAGTGCATCGTTGCCTTGCCGACCTCGTTTGCCGCCCACTCGATATGCTTATATATGGCGCCGGTGCCACACTCGATATACATTCCTTCGGTATTGACCTCATAGATTTTATTCATCCTTTTGGTATCAAGGATAATACCGCCGGCAACCGGGATAGCGCCGCCCTGCGTTCCGCCGCCGGCGCCCCAGGTTGTAACGGGTATTTTATAATAGTTGGCAATCTTTACCACCTTAGAAACTTCGGTCGCATCCTTAGGGCAAACAACAAAGTCCGCCTCAGGCATACGGCAACCCCTGTCCGCCCACATACGGGACAGCCAATAATAGTCAACACTGTGCGTGACCTTATCGATAGCACGTGTTGAACAATTCTCCTTGCCTACCGCGTCTTCCAGCTCGGTAAGGATCATTGCAAACAAGAATTCGTTCATTTGATACTGCATTTTTACTGCTCCTTTATAAAAGTTTTATTGTTTATTATTATGTAAAGCAAAGTGAAACGTTACCGTTATCCTCATAAATCACGGCTTCCCGCTCTAAATCGATTTCATCCGTCGCCGCCAGGAACCCTTTAATGCTCGAATATGCCGGCGAATTATTCTTAATAATTTCCTTTGCGAGAGCGGCACCGTTTTCAAGCAACATAACCGCCGCATTTACCTGGATTTTTGCGGAATCCACACAGGCGAGGACAGGATCTGCGATTTTGTAATCCGAACCGTGGCTGATACCCGCCGCGCCGCCGATATGCGGATGAACGCCCGGCATGACCTGGGTAATATCACCGAAATCACTGCACCCGGAATCCCAGGATCGGTCCATATCAATATTATCGCTGCCCAAAACCGCCGCACCTGCCGACGAAAATACATCGATCATTTTTTGATCGTAAAGTCTTGGCGCGGAGCCGCAGATATCATTTATAATCAACCGACATCCGAGAGAAGCCGCCGCCGCCGCAAAAGCGCGGTTGATTTTTTTATTTATCTGTGAATACGCCTTAAGGCTTGCGCCTCGCACGTATGCTTCCACGGTGACCTTATCGGGTATGGCGTTCACCGCCGTTCCGCCGCTGGTAATTATCGGATGGAAACGGATAACGTCTTTTTCGGTAAATGTTTCGCGCAGGGCGTTTGCGGCGTTAATTGCAACGTTTGCTGCATATAGGGCGTTAATACCCTCATGCGGGTCGGCCGCGTGCGAACTTTTGCCGATAAACGTGAATTTCTTTTGGATATTACCGTTCGTGCCTTTTTCGCAGAACAGACATTTTCCCTGAGCGGTATGTATCATAAATGCAAGGTCAACGTCATCCAAAAGACCGCGGAACATGAGTTCTTTTTTCCCGTGGATATAGCGAATAACGCCTTTCTTTATCAGATCATTACGGAAATCTCTTTCTATTCCCTCTTCGGCAGGAACTACTATAAGGCGTATACTACCCGAAAGTCCGTCAAGCGCACCGGGTGCGGAAAAAGCCGCAGCTACGCCGACTATAGCGGCACACTGCGCGTGGTGACCGCAGGCGTGAACGGCGCCGGTCTTGGGATCACTTTCCGGGTGTGTTGGTATCAAAAGCCCGTCCATCTCAGCGAAAACGGCAAGGCGGGGTCCTTCGCGACCCGTATCAAAATCCACATAAAAACCGGGTATCTTTTCAAACACGCGGTCCTTGCCGTCCTTTGCGCTTTTAATCGCAATCGAGGCGGGTATTCTATCAAAAAATTTCGGTTCAAGACCGAGTGATTTAAAAACGCCAACGAGATAATCGTGGGTTTTCCATTCACGGTAGCCGGTTTCGGGATTTTGCCATATATGGCGCTCAACTTCGAGTATAAGTGACTTGTTTTGTTCAATTGCATTTAATCCGATATTCATAAATTTTCTACCACTCGCAAGTAAAGTATTCTTTATCTGTCGGTTTGATATCTACACCGAAAGGCTTTGACATATCGGCAAGGCCGTTCATAAACGAGGTATCCTTTGCAATTCGCGGCAACCCGATCTCTTGCTTTTTACCGTTCTTTATAAGGAAAACCGGTAAAAGTTCAAGGCGTTTAAGCTTGCGATTCTCGGTTTCCCAGAAAGGAATAACGGTTCTGAGCATCCTTTCATCTTCCATAAGACCTATTGTATAATTCCTTGAACGGGTTTTAAGCAACTCCTCAACAGAACTTTCCGAAGTAAGCCCATATTTTGCATAAAAGTCCTCAGGCGCCGAGGGAACGCTATATAGCTCAAGTATAAAATCACCGAGCGAATAGAAGATCGGAGAATCTTTATAAACCTCGATAGGACGGAGCAAGTGCGGTCCGTGACATATAAAGGCGTTTGCACCGTTATCAACGCACCAGTGGGCAAAATCCACATTAAAACGCGGCGGGTCTTCAAGCCGTTTGGAATCCATATTATGGGTATGAAATGAAATTATAGTATAATCCGCATTGGCATTCGCCTCATCAATTGTTGCTTTAACTCTGTTCAGATCTTCCTGTTTTACCGTTTCGCAGATTTCTACACGGTCCGATAGGGTAAACATATATTCGCCGAATTGAGCAACGCCTTCAGGCAGCGGCGGCAGATAACCTGCCGCCCTGCTATCATCGTCCTCTACGTTTATCAGCGAGCTTGCGGCAAGCGAGCGGATATAGTCGATATCTTCCTGCGGTGCCTTGATAACACGGTCAAGCCGTATGCCGTTTACACCCGGTCTGCCCGGATAAACACGCGATTTTTTACCGGCAAGCATTGAAGGATCAAAGGAGCTGTTAACCGAAACCAAAGCTACCCTGCCGTTATCGGTATCAAGATAGCAAGGTGCGCTCGCCTTTTCAAGATCCTCGCCAACGCCGCAGTGGGCAAACCCGCTGGCATTTAAAGACTTAAGGGTCGATAATAATCCGGCGTATGAAAAATCCATTGCATGGTTATTGTTAAAGGTCGTAAGGTTAAAACCGAACAGCTTTAGATCATCAAGCACTTCCGGGTCAGCTCTAAGATACGTGCCGCCCGAAAACTGAGAAGCAAAGCACTCGCCCTCGCGGTTTAAGGTGGTCTCAAGGTTAAAAAACCGTGCGTCACCCTGCATTATATAAGGCTTAAGTTCACTAATACCGGCATAATCAGATTGAATCCTGCACTGTATCAATGCATCACCAACGGCGGTAAATCTCATTAAGCACACTCCCTATTAATAAATGGTTGCAAAGCCGAACACTTGCCTACTTACAGAATAACAAATCGGCGTTAAAGTTTCAACGGTTTTGCAAAAATAAATTTCATTATATTGATTTATGTTTAAAAATATGCTACAATTATGAAAATAATTTTCATTTGAGGTGGCAGAGTGGAATCAACGTTACATAAAATCAGATTCGAGTATAAGAATTTCGGTCCGAGTGAAAAGAAGGTTGCCGACTACATACTGAAAAACGAACAGGAGGTCACATCCCTATCGATAAGCGAACTTGCGCAGCTCAGCGGTTCAACCGCGGCAACCATCGTGCGGTTTTCAAGAAAGCTCGGATTTGAAGGGTTTACAGATATGAGGATCGGTCTTGCGGGTGAAATGATTTCAACATCATCGATCAGTTCAAAAATCACAAAGGATGACAGTTGCTTCGAGATATTCAACAAGCGAATAAACGATATATCCGTATCGCTCTGGAACACCGAATCGGTGCTTGATCCTAAACAGTTAAATCTTGCCGCAAACACAATAATGAAGGCAAACAGAATCGTTATATTCGGGCTCGGAAACTCCGCGGCGATTGCGCAAGACGCGGCACACAAATTTTTAAGATTGGGCCTAAACGCCCAGGCGTGCTGCGATAATCATATGCAGGCGATCATTGCCTCACACCTTGACCGGCAGAGCGTTGCGATAGGTATTTCACACTCCGGGGCTTCAACCGATATTATCGAGGCGCTTCAGTTATCAAAGATAGGCAACGCCAAAACGATATGCATAACAAACTTTGCAAACTCGCCGATAGTCCGTAACAGTGATATTTGCCTATTTACAAAATCGGATGAAACGAATCACTCAGTGCTTGCGATGTCCTCAAGGATCGCACAACTTGCGATATTTGACTCGATTTATACTTTCATCGTGCTAAACGCGAATAAGGCATCGATAAACGCGATATATAACACTGAAACGGCGCTTAAAAGCAAAAAATCAAACTGAAAAGCAACAACCCTCAAATCAAACTACTGATTTGGGGGTAATTTTATAAACTATGTTGCTTTCTTCTTGCTCTTGAGATTAACGATGACGACCGAGCCCAAAACAAGAACAATACCTATTACGCCGAAAATTGTAAGTTTTTCGCCGTAAGCAAAAAATCCTAAAACGGTTGCAAATGCCGGTTCAACGGTTGCAATGATCGGCGCCTTTGTCGGCTCCATTGATTTAAGACCATAGGTGTATAGCAAATACGGAAGTATCGTATTGAAAATCCCCATTAAGAACGCCCAGAGCCAAGCTTCCGCCGGATAGGTAAATATTGCGGTTTCGCGGCGTAAGAGCAACAAAACCACCGAACCGGCAAGCGCAAACAGAAACGTATAGTATATTACCGTTAGCGTGCTATTACCGCGGATAATAAGCCGACTGCTGAATATTGTATAAAGAGAATAGCCGAAGCCCGTAAGCAAGCCGAAGCACAGCGCCGTAGGAGAGATTTTTATTGCCGTTCCGACTATTCCGGAAACAAAAGCGCAACCCACAAAGGATATAATAACGGCTATGACCTTATTGACGGTCAGTTTTTCCTTGAAAAACAAAACCGAGATTATCATAACGAATATCGGCGCGGTATACATAAGCACCGCCGCAACAGAGAGTGTTGAAAGCGCTATAGTTGTGTAATAGCAATAGGTAAACATCAGAACACTGAGTATTCCGTTTCCCGCAAGCAAAGGTAAATCACGACGGTGGATTTTGAGGTCGGCATGAAATCTGATAAGTAAAAGAACCGTAAGAATTATAACCGTGGAAAAGCAACGCAAAAAAACGATGCCGAGCGACCCTACGCCGAGACGTTCGAGATTGCGGACGGATATACCTATGCAACCCCACAGAACGGCGGAAAGAAAAACAGCCAATTCACCCTTGTTTTTCATAAAAAGACCCCATAAGCAAAAATGATTATCAAAAATACGTATTCAGCACGTCAAGAATCAACCGCATCGCCGGCAAAAGATCCTCAAGCATCAGATACTCTTCTCTTGTATGCGCACCGTGATCTTCAACGCTTCCCATACATATTGCCGGAATACCCTTTGAAAGCGGGTAGTTTGCATCAGTGGAACTTGAATGATAATCAATCTCGCCGCCTACGGTTTCTTTGATGCAGTTTTCAATTTTTTCTTCAAGTGGACGAAGCGCTTCTTTGCTTATGTTGCCGCAGGGACGCTCACCGATAAGTTTTATTTCAACATCAAGATTCTGTGCGCGGTAGTCATTAATAACACCCAAAAAAGCATTTTTCATTATATCCAAGCACTCATAATCGTCCGAGCGGTATTCGTATAACATTTTTGCTTCCTGCGCTATCGTGTTGACCGAAGTTCCCCCGGAAATAATGCCAACGTTGTATGTTGTTTTTGTATCGGGCTTTACGGGAACTTTGATTTCATAAAGCGAACCTATCATTGCGGCAAGATACTGTATAGCGTTGCGGTTACCGAAATTACCGAAGGAATGTCCGCCCTCGGTGCGAACGGTGACCTCATACCTATGCGAGCCGACTGCGCGGGTTGTAAGTCTGTTTCTATCGGATTCAACGGTTATAAGCTCCTTTATCCGGTCGCCGTAAGTATCAACGATCGAGCGCGAGCCCTTAAGATTTCCAAGTCCTTCCTCGCATGAGTTTGCAACTATAAGTAATCCGGTTTTCGGGGATAAACCGTTTTTATAAAAATACAAAGCGCTTGTAAGTAAAACGCAAAGCGGCGCAACGTCATCAATAATGCCCGGGCAACAGTAACGGTCATCCTTAATTACAAGCGGTAACGGTTTTGTATCGGGAAAAACAACGTCGGTATGCGACATCAAAACCGCAAGATCGTTGGTTCCTGTATCACCGAATGACCATATAACGTTTTTGGCGTCATCGGTATGAACTTTTTGAACTCCCTGGCCTTTAAGATACTTTGTTAAATACTCAACACGAAAATCCTCAAAGTGCGAAGGTGAAGGGATAACGGCAAGCTCTCTTATCAGCTTTTTAAGATCTTCGATCGATGCTGCCGCGTAGTTTTCCATTTTTTCATTTAGCATAAGTAATCATCCTTATTACCGTTTAATTCGTTTTTCATTTAAAAGCATCGGGCTAAGCTTAGGAACTGAGAATTTATCGGAAAATTTCTCGCATTTACAAAGAAATAAGTAATAAACGTTTTTACCGCAGCCCATAAGGGTCTCAAAGTTGCCCTGCCCTTTTGATATTATTAAGTCTGCCCCGTCAATAGCTGCTTTTGCCCCGGCGGAGATGCGGTCAAGGCAGGTCCCGGCAACGGCGGTGCCATTAGAAACGATGTTCGCCACCTCACCCATTCCGACAGCGTAAGCGTCCTCCGCGGTGCAATCGTTAAGCACCGGCTCGCCCCTTGTGATAACCGTTACGTTTATGCCGGGATTCAGGCGCTTTATCGTTTTGATAAAAATCTTATCAAGCACGATCTCCCCGCAGTTATCAATAAGATAAACAAGTGTATCAACTGCTTTAAGTTCTCTGCTAAGATTCTCGGTTTCAAATGCGGAAACATTCAGCGTCTGCGAATTATCAAGCAGTTCGATAAGCTGTTTTTGCTCAACTCCGTATATCGTGCCGAAATCAATGTAATTACCCGCGAAAGAATACTTCATTGCCGATATAAACGGGTCGTTTGAGGAAAGAACGTTATTTTCGATCGTATCCTGAACACCGAGTATAAGTTCGTTATAATACTTCTTTTCAGCGGAATAATCGGGGTAAACGCCAAGGATATCGCCCTGCGCAGCGGTTATTTTTTCAACAACCTCCGGCGCGCTTGATGAATCCTCGGCGCTTGCTATGATCGATAATACCCTCTTGATATATTTGACCTTTATTTCTTCATCATCGGTCGGGATATCGGAGGTGTATTTTTCGATAAGGCATTTTATACATTTAGAGTTAAGAAATTTTACCATTATTTTGTAACCAGAATATCCACGCGGTTTTCCGTAAGACAGCTTTCACCAACGTATATTTCAAAATCACCGGGTTCAACTGTATAATCGCCGGATCCGTCGTAAAAGCCCAGCTGATCATAGCCAACAGTCAATTCTACACGCGCGGTCTCGCCTTTTTTAATAAGAATTTTTTTATAGTTTTTAAGCTCACGAATCGGTCTGATTATTGAAGCGACCTTATCGTGAATATAAAGCTGGACCGTTTCCTTACCGTCAAAATTACCGACGTTAGAAATGTTAACTGAAACCGTAAGGCGTTTTCCGGCTTTAAGTTCTTC